>JAWVZC010000101.1:0-12315 GCA_033722415.1 Balneolaceae bacterium
CCCACTTTCTGAGGACGCTGCCATGACGCGCAACAACCATACAACGGGAGTATCCCATGTGCTGCTTTTGATCGGGATACTTCCGTTCATAATGCTCAGCAGCTGCAGCACCGGTACTGATAAAAGCTGCCGAAACGAAATTGTAACCCCGTGCATACCGGTTGGTGAGCCCCATAAATTACTGACTGAATACAACCTGTTCCGGGGAGATTTGTCTCAACTGGAGCCGGTCCAACAGCTGTTGCCATACGATCTGGACACCCCGCTTTTTTCCGATTATGCCGAGAAATACCGGTTTCTGTACCTGCCCGAAGGCAAATCGGTGGTATACAGCGATTCAGGGACACTGGATTTTCCGGTGGGAACGGTACTGGTTAAGAATTTTCTTTATCCCGGGCATGAGCAGGATTCAGGTACAGGCCGAATTATCCTGGAAACCCGACTGCTTGTCCGATATGAGACCGGTTGGCGGGCGGAAACGTATGTCTGGAATGATGAGCAGGACGAGGCAGTATTGCAGCGCACCGGAGACACCAAAGAGGTAACCTGGACCGATATCCGGGGGATTGTGCGGAGGATTCAGTACCTGGTGCCGTCAAAGAATGACTGCAAAAATTGCCACGCAAGGCACCGCAGCTTGGTGCCGCTGGGACCTACCGCAGCAAATCTGAATAAAACGTTCCAATACCCGGATGGCCCGGAGAACCAGCTGTCGCGGTGGGAAATGGAAGGAATCCTCGGGAGTAAACCGGACAGCAGGTTAATTCCCCGTGCGCCGGTGTGGAATGATGCCTCCACGGGAACCGTTTCAAAACGGGCCCGAATGTACCTGGATGTCAACTGTGCACATTGTCACAATCCCGTGGGATCCGCCAATAATTCAGGGTTATACCTTCAGTTCCACCAGGATGATCCATTTCGCCTTGGAATCTGCAAATCGCCGGTTTCTCCGGGACCCGGTTCCGGCGGCTTTAAATACAATATTGTGCCTTGCGAGCCCGAAAAGTCTATCCTGGTTTTCCGAATCAAGACGGTGGAACCGGAGAAGCGGATGCCCGAAATAGGGCGTACCCTGGTGCATGAAGAGGCCGTTGCATTGATCAGGAGATGGATAGGGGAGATGGAGTGCCGTTCCTGCGAAATCAAGTAGCGGCAGACAGCGACTGGCCATTTGAATTGAAAGAAGCGGCAGACAGGGCAGCGGCTGTCCGGGGATATTTCTGAATTCGATGAGAATGGATATCACCGGTGGTATGATCACCTCACCTATTTGGGAATGTCGAATCGGTGGTGCCGCCGGCTACCGTTAAAACGGCACTTCATCGTCGACATCGTCCAAATTGATGGTCGGTTCCTCGTCGTTGAACGGGACATCATCCTGCGGCGCACTCGATTGCGAACCGCCGTTTCGTTCGATCTTCCACGCCTTAACATCGGTGTACCAGCGCCCGTTGTATTCCCGGCTCTGGATATCGATATGTGCGGTAATCGTCTCTCCCTCCCTGACATCGAAATTGTCGATGTTGTCACCCCACTGGGTGATGCATACTTTTTTCGGGTACTGCTCCTGCGTCTCCAGGATAAACTCCTGTTTGCGCCAAGGTCCGTTCTTGCTTGTGCCTGACTGTTCCTCGAGTACCTCGATAACCTTACCTTCGATCTGCAAATCCATAGAAAAAATCTGGAATGTTTATAATTTCTGCCAAACATGAGGATAGGCATGAATGGCATTTTTTTCAACTTATTATGGACATTTCAACGTAAGGCAGAGGGCCACAAACACGGGGAACCGGTCACTTACCATCTGGCACGATGGAGATTTTGTCCAGTGCCAGTCCCTTCATCACGGCGTCGTAATTGGTGATGTCAGTGGGAATGATAATATCGTTCTCCTCATCCGACAGCTTGGCCAGCTGGTCGATATATTTTTCAGCCAGTCGCAGCTGCATTGCCTCTTTGCCTTTTCGGGTGTTCAGCGCTTTCGCTATCGCTTCAATCGAAACGGCCGTTGCTTCCGCCAGGGCCTCAATCTCCTGGGCGACCCCTTCCGCCTCGTTGATTCGTCGCTGCATTTCGCCTTCCGAAACATTGATGATCTCCCGTTTGACCCCTTCGGCATCGTTAATGGAGGATTGCATCACACCTTCTGACCGTGCGATGGTGGCCCGGCGTTCACGCTCGGCCGTCATTTGGCGCTCCATGGCCCGCTGGATGGTACGCGGGGTAACGATATTCTTGATCTCGTACCGGTGCACCCGGATGCCCCACGCCCTCTCCATTTCGCTGAGCACTTCCACCACTTCTTTGTTAATAAGGGCCCGTTCTTCAAACGTATCGTCGAGGTCCATGGTGCCGATCACGGATCGGGTGGTGGTTTGGGCTAGCTGAACCGATGCAAACCGGTAGTCGGTAACCCCGTAGCTGGCATTGACCGGATCGATCACGCTCAGGTATATGACTCCGTCAACCTCCACCTTGACATTGTCTTTGGTAAAACACTCCTGCGGTTCCACTTCGATCGTTTCTTCGCGCAGGTCCTGACGGTATTTCACCCGGTCGAAAAAAGGGATCAGAGCGTGGAATCCGGGCCCCAGTGTTTTCTGGTATCGGCCGAGCCGCTCCACGATATAGGCTTTTTGTGTGGGCACAAGCTGAATGGACTGGATAAATTTATAGAGTACGTAGATTGCCAGCACTCCCAGTAATATCTTGCTGATGGTCTCTATCATGACGTTTCTCCGCTTTTGGGTGATTCCATGTTGGGTTTGGCGTGGTCGCTGACCTTTTCGACGCCCTCGAAAAAGGTTTTTAGGTTGGCGGTTTCGGTCGGAAGCACCGAAATATTGGCGCCCTCGATCACCTTTCCAAGCTGGTCAATAAACTGTTCGGTAAGGCGTGTTTTTACCGCCAGAGGTCCGCCGGGTTGTTCGATCGCCTCTGCTATGCGGCCCAAACCGCGTGCCGTGGCCGAGGCAATCAGCTCCATCTCTTGGGCTTTTCCCTTCGCCTCGTTGATCCGTTTCTGACGGTTCGCCTCCGATATCAGGATCGCCGATTTACGTTCTCCCTGCGACTCGTTGATGCGGGCGTCGCGGGTTCCGGTTGACTCGGTGATCTCGGCGCGTTTGTCGCGTTCTGCCTCCATCTGCTTCTCCAGGGTATTGATGATGTCGCTGGATGGACGGATGTTGCGAATTTCGTACCTCATTACCTTGATGCCCCAGGGATCGGAGGCTTTGTCGATCTCCCGGACGATATTCTCGTTCATCTGCTCACGCTCCGAAAAGGTCTCGTCCAGCGTTATTTTGCCGATTTCGCTGCGCATGGTGGTCTGTGCCAGGTTGATGGCCGCCAGCCGGTAGTCTCCGATACCGTAGCTGGCCTTGTAGGAATCCATCACCTTGATATAGACCAGTCCATCCACCTCCACTTCGATATTATCCTTGGTAATACAGGTCTGGCTGGGCACATCGATCACCTGTTCCCGCATCTCCTGCCGGTAGGCGGGGCGATCCACAAACGGGATCAGGAAATGAAACCCCGGTTTGAGGGTTTCATTGTATTTGCCGAGGCGCTCTTTGATGACCTCTTCCCGCATTTCGACAACCATAAACACTTTAGTGACCAGGAATATCCCGACCAGGATCAATACAAGTAGTGCAGTCCACATGATGTCAGCTTGTTTTCTGTTTCAGTTTAGCGTTGTTTTTTCCGCCGGTATCGTCAGTGGGCTCTACGATCCAGGTGACGTTGTCCCGGAATTTAATCCGCGCCTTCTGGCCCGGTTCCAGCTCTCCCTCCAGGGTCCGGGCCTGCCAGGAGATCCCCTGGTACCGGATCCGGCCGGAGTTATCGTCGGCATTTACCGGTTCAATGACGGTGACCACTTCGTCGATCGCCTCGAAATCCTCGTCGGCCAGTTTGTAGAAGCTCTCCCCGCCCCAGTACTTCATCACGAGGGGACGCATCAACAGGATGAGTCCGATAGAGGTCAGCAGCCAGGCAAGCGTGGCCGTCGTGGGTTCGGAAAGAAATCCCAAAAATCGTAAACCGCCTACGATAATGCCGCTCAATCCAAGAAAAAAAGAAACTCCGCCGGGTATCACGGTCTCGATCAGCATCAGCACAATACCCCCGACAACAAAAATCCATGATAACAGTTCACCATCCATACCGTACTCCTCGATCCCGTTTTATGCTAACTAAATGCATAACATTGTTATAGTCAAGCCTGTGGTAAACAGAGATGATAATGAAATTATTGATGTGAATGGTAAATATAATCCACCCGATAACATATTGTGAAGTCCCTGTGGTCCCCACCAAACAGTGCCGTATTTCGATCGTTTTCTTCGGGTAGGGGAACCAGATCGGGGAACGGAAGTTACAGCAAGCATAGAACAGATTCGTTCTAGTGTTACGAATATCGTACCGCACCCTGTTCATCATCCGGTGAGGAGCTCCGTAAATCGTCTGTGCGTGTTTATTAAAAAAACTTAATGGACAGACCTGTAACAGGTTTCGCAAGAATACCTCTTGTACATAGTTCACACAAGAGAATAACTTATGTTAAATAAGGAAACGGGTAAATGAAAAAAAGGAAGATTCTCATCGTGGAGGATGAGATGATCATCGCATTGATGCTAGAACAGATGGTCATTCGTCAAGGACATGTTGTGGTAGATAAAGTATCCAGCGGGGAAGCCGCGGTGGAGGCTGCTTGCAAATACAATCCCGATCTCATTCTGATGGATATCCGCCTGGAAGGTAAGCTGGATGGTATAGAGGCGATGCAATCGATCAACGCCCGCCAGCCCACCCCGGTAATTTTTGTAACCGGCAACTCCGATGAAGTCCGTAAAACACGCATTAAAGAGATCGAATACCTGGATTTCCTGACAAAACCGGTATCGTACCGGGAACTCAGCCGCTCCCTGGATTTGGCTTCCTGAAGCCGGTTACACTAGCGGAAGTGTCCATTCCGGAACTGAACTGTTTCTTGTTCTTTTTGGGTGAATCTTTTCATGCTACTTTCCGTAAGCTCTGCATGTCACTTTGAATGAACCAGCAATCCTATGGGTTCCAATTTTGATTCACTGAAAAAGCAGCTGCGCTTTCTGGAACAGAGTGAAGTCACCAGCCAGAAACCACAACGTAAAGATTACTCCAATTATTCAGGAAGTTCGGTCTCCAGGTTTTCACGATACCTGCTGTTTGGTGCATTTCTCATCGCCTTCCTGCTCTTTGCCGTGGCCCGGTATGGGACCTCGGAATCACAGTCGGCCGTGCCGATACAGGATTTTTTCTCCTGGGTTGACCAGCCGGATGAACAGCTGCTTGAGGATATGGGTACCTGGATGGAGGATATGGGATATACCGGTCTTACCCGTGACGAATTAATCGAACTCCGCGAAGAAGGCGTCACCGCCACCTTTACCTCCCGGATGCGGGACCTCGGATACACCGACCTCACGCTGGATGAGCTGGTCCGCCTGCGACAAAATGATGTATCGGCAACGTTTTCGGCGATGATGAAGGAGCTGGGATATGACCTGATTTCTGAAGATCTTATCCAGCTGCGGCAGCACGATGTTACGGCCTACTTTACCAGTAATCTGCATGACTTGGGTTACACCGATATAACCAAAGAGGAATTGATACGACTTCGGGATACGGGGGTGGAAACCTCCGAAGTGGAACAGCTGGTGCAGCAGCGTGAATCACTGCCGACGATCGAAGAGCTTATCCGGTATAGTATCAGCAACCAGTAGGAGGGACCGGGTACCCACCGGCGTTGACATATCCCAACAGGGATTGGAAAACGAGACGGTCCCTACACCGTACCAATTTGATAGAGGCCTTCCTACCACCTGACCAGGGGGCTGTACCGTTGGTGATCTGTTTTTCCAACTCTTGCCGTAGTAACCCGTATTAACCACAAGTAATTAGCCCGGATTTCTCACAAGAATCAATGCTGGATTAGTGTAATACCTTCATTCACAAGAAGGTACAAGGTACATTGATTTTGTCAAGAAATACCTGTCGCAGTGAGTGTGTCAAGCTGCGAAATTGGTGAGCAACGCGGGTTGGAATACCATCCTGTCCCTTATGGCACATAGCAACATTGTATCGTTATCAATAACAACATGTATCTTCCACGATGTAGCCTGCCGCGGAATAGTCTTCTCAGCGTCGATCTCCCGACAATAGCTGGTCAATGTACCGAATGCTATCGGTATTATTTCCGGTACAATTGTCGGGACGCCTTGCCGGATAAAAAATCCTGGCTGGAATACCGGCCTCACCGAATTACCACCGGTCCGGTTTTCTGTTTATGGATAAATTTGTTTATTTACTCAGCATCAAAATCAGCGCAGAAAAATCGTCACTTAATGGACCGATCGACTAATGGAGATGAGATGCCCGAGATAAAACTTCCGGAAGTGGAACTCAATATTTACAGCCCCAGAAATCCGGTGGAAGCGCCGGTCGTTGAAAATTGGATCTGCACGAAAGAGGCGAGCCCGAATTTTGTAAGGCACCTCACGTTCGATGTTTCGGGTACGGAGCTGGAGGGAAAAGTGCGCGTGGGGCAGTCGATCGGGATTTTACCGCCGGGCAAGGATGAAAACGGACGCCCTCACAAACTCAGGCTCTATTCGGTCAGCTCACCCACCGAAGGAGAACGTGGAGAAGCCCGTTTTGTCTCTACAACTGTTAAACGAACCATCGAGGAGTGGGAGGAAGAACTCTATATCGGGGTATGTTCCAACTACCTGGCCGACCTTTCTCCCGGGGATATCGTGAAGATGACCGGCCCCAGCGGCCGGCGATTTCTACTGCCCGAAAATGCGGGTGATTTTAACTACATTTTTTTTGCGACGGGTACCGGAATCGCCCCATTTCGGGGAATGGTCATGGAATTGATAGATGCGGGGATCGACGGGGATATCGTACTGATCTTCGGCTGCCCCTACCGAACCGACCTGCTGTATGCCGATTATTTTGAATCACTCCACAAAAAGTCGGACAACTTTACCTACCTGCCCTACGTCTCAAGGGAAGACCGGCGGCCGGACGGTACCAAGCGGTACGTTCAGACCTGCCTGTGGGACGATGCAGATCTGCTGGATCCCATCCTCGAAAAGAACAATACACTGATGTATATCTGTGGACTCAAAGGAATGGAGGAGGGGATTTACCGGGCCCTGGCAAAAAAGCAGCTGTACGATTACCTGGAACTGAGGGGCGATGTGGTAGAAAAAGAACCGGAGGCGTGGGATGAAAATGATCTCAAGCGTCAGGTAAAACCGTCTGACCGCACCTTTGTTGAAGTGTACTAACCTGCATTTCTCACCAAGAAATTGGTTCGTCCGTAAGGCGTCCCGACCATGGCGCGGGAGACGATTCAGTTGTATGGCGACAAGCCGTTGGGACAACGAAACTGTGGGGAACATTTCACAGCAATTTACCCACTGTTAGCAAAACCAGGCTGCTATTTTTGGTGTAAGACTATGATGGTCACAGGGTGATATTAATTACCATAAATTCTTGTTAGAAATACGGGCAAACTGGTAATGATGGATCTGTAGCTTGGTAGCGCCGGGGTGCCGCCGGCACAACGGGCAACGGTAACCGGCAGATTACTTATTGTTGAAAAACTCCTTTCAATACCTTGATATCATTCTTTAGTGAGGGATTCAGAACGTACCTCAGTTCTTTCTTCAGACTTTGTGCCAGCTGTTCGGTATTCTGGTTCAGCTCCCACGAGTCACCGTTTTGCACGCCCACCACACCGGGATGCGTGGAAAACCGCTTGTAAAAGTCGGTGAACTTCTTGTTTAAAACTTCGCTGTCGTCAAGCGGAAGCGGGTTGGGTCCTACAAGCGACATCTCACCTCGAAGAATATTAACACAGTTTGGCAGTTTATATAGGCCGGTTTTATAGAGAAACCTGCCGATTCCGGTTTTGACGGTCGCCTCATCCGTTTTGTGTATCCGGTAGAGATAGCGTTCCAGGCGGTTCCCGCGATAACCGTAAAAATCATTTTTAACAAAGATTGGCCATCCGATGGTCAGCAAAATAAGCAGTGAAATGACCGGTAGAGTGACAATGAATAAAAGTAAACCGAACAGAGCCACCGTTTTTTCGAAAATTCGTTTGGGCCGGGTTTCTTTTTGGTCCAGTTCATGGAAGAACAGGTCTATCGTCGGTCCTTTCTGATCTTTCTCTGAGATAAACTTCAGCTGTTTTTCCAGCATAATCTTCTCAGCGAGAGGTAAATCCTCACTCCGGAAAGTACCGCTATTGTGAGGGTTTCTCTTTGATATGCCTTTTACCTTCATTCTGGGCAATGTATTGGTTTGGGTAATTCTGCAGATGATGTATCGATAATAATTTTGACAATTGTATAGCCATCTTGCAGAATGAAATCAACATTTTACAGGGTCAATAAAATAATTTTTCATTATTAATTAAACTACAAGCTGGGTATTATCAGTATGTTAACTGTTAATATCGGTTATTCCGGCCGAAACGATATACTTCATAATTTCCGCGGGATTCAATTTTACCGGGGTTACCTTGCTTTGTTCCACGAAATAGAGGTTCCCGGAAAAATTATAGGAGTGGGGGCAGTAAACCGCCACCATCTCAGGCAGTTCAAACTCCGAAAGGTCCCGGCTGGTGATGAAGCCCAGTCGGCTCAGCCCGTCATCATTCATGCGAATCAGCACCGGCTGGTTAAATTTCTTCTTCTCCCCCACAAACGCCTCGGTTAGTTCTTTGATTGAGGTATAGATGATTTTAACCAGCGGCAGTTTGCCGATCAGCCCTTCAAAGTAGTTTACCAGCGGCCGGATGAACGCCCGGGTGCAGATAAAACCGAGCAGTGAAACACCCAGGAATACAGTTACAATGCCCAGCCCCGGTATATCGATGTTGAAAGGTTCGAAAATCAGGGTGTTCAGGGAATTGTTGGCCCAATTAACAAGGGCATACACAATGTAGATAGTAGCCCCTATGGGAAAAACGAGGAGTAAACCACGGAAAAAATTATTCAGAACAGCTTTCATGGTTCGAAATAGGTTAGAGGGTTGCGATTTGCTTGTTCAGACGCACTGAAGACCGGCCGGATCTGCAAAATACCCGACAAGGTTTGATCTTCTTCCCCAGCCAACGGAGGGTATCAATTCCGAAATAACTGATTCTAAAGCCGTTGGGGTTATTTTCGGGAAGTGTGATTTTTCCCGGTGACAAGGCTCCCGTGTGCGCATCCGGATATTTGTTGTGAAAAGCATATGAGTAAAAGATCATTTTTTACTATTTTCTGTCGCTTCGCGAATCCAATTACCTGATTTTATTTTGATGTCGAAAAAAAGCGCTTCGCAAATAAGAAACGAATTTTTTGCATTCTTTGAGGAAAAGGGGCATATCATTGTAGACAGTGCCCCCGTCGTTCCCCAGGATGACCCCACCCTGTTGTTTACCAATGCCGGGATGAACCAGTTCAAACCCATTTTTATGGGCGAGCAGGAGGGGTATAAAGCCGATGGAAAAACCTGGAAACGTGCCGCCGATACCCAGCGGTGTATACGGGTAAGCGGCAAACACAATGACCTGGAAGAGGTGGGGCATGACACCTACCATCACACCTTGTTTGAAATGCTGGGCAACTGGTCGTTCGGTGATTATTTCAAAAAGGAGGCGATCGCCTGGGCATGGGAACTGCTTGTAGATCGGTGGGGCCTGGAACCCGACCGGCTCTACGCAACCGTCTTCGGCGGGGATGAGGAAGATGGGGTGCCGGTGGATCAGAAGGCGATCGACTTGTGGAAATCGGAAACCCCGATTGCGCCCGGCCATATTCTCAAGTTCGGGAAATCGGACAATTTCTGGGAGATGGGCGATACCGGGCCGTGCGGACCCTGTTCAGAGGTACATATCGACCTGCGCCCGGACCAGGAGCGCAAAAAAATGGACGGGGCCAAACTTGTGAACATGGATGACCCCCGGGTAATGGAGATCTGGAACCTCGTTTTTATCCAGTTTGATCGCCAGCCGGACGGAACACTGGAAAAGCTGCCGGCCCGGCATGTGGACACCGGCATGGGCTTTGAACGGATATGTGCCGTGCTGCAGGGAAAACGATCCAATTATGATACCGACCTGTTCACTCCGCTGGTCGACAAAATCGGTGAACTGGCAGGGGTGTCGTACGGGGACGATAAGGAAACCGATATCGCGATGCGTGTCATTGCCGATCACATTCGCGCGGTTAGTTTTTCGATAGCCGACGGTGCCTCACCGGGCAACGAAGGGCGCGGCTTTGTGGTGCGAAGAATTTTGCGGCGCGCCATTCGGTACGGATGGGACAAGCTTGACCTCAAAACCCCCTTCTTTCACAAGCTGGTGCCCACCCTGGCCCGGCAGTTTGAAGAGGTATTTCCGGTATTGATCAAACAGCAGGATTACGTAACCAATGTAGTTCGGGCTGAAGAGAAAAGTTTCCTGAATACTCTGGGGCAGGGGATCGAACTATTTAACGAGATGATCGAGGGCAGGGAGGTACTGCCCGGAGAAGATGCCTTTAAACTGCATGACACCTACGGGTTCCCGATCGATCTTACCGAGCTTATGGCCCGCGAAAGTGGTGTCGAGGTCGACGAGGAGGGGTTCAACAAATTGATGAAGGAACAGAAGCAGCGGGCGCGTGCCGCCGGGAAATTTGATTCGGATCACACCGGCAAAGGGGAGTGGCAGGTGCTCGAAAGTACGGATACCTCTTCGTTTGTGGGGTATGACCGGCTCTCCGCTGAAAGCCGGATAGTCGCGTACCGGAAAGAGGGCGACCGAAACGCCGTCGTGCTCGATAAAACCCCATTTTACGCCGAAAGCGGCGGACAGGTGGCCGACACCGGCATCATCAGCAGCGGGGAGGAACACCTCAGGGTGCTGGATGTGCAAAAGAAGCAGGATCGTTTCGTCCACTATGTAGATACCCTTCCGGATCAGCCGGAGGGAACCTGGCATGCGATGGTGGATCGCGAGCGGCGTCGTGAAATTCAAAAGCATCATACCGCCACCCATCTTGTTCATGCCGCCCTGCGCAAGATCCTGGGAACCCACGTGGCTCAGAAAGGTTCACTGGTGGATCCCCGGCACCTGAGATTCGATTTCTCACACTACGAGCAGGTTACTGCCGAACAGCTCGAAGAGATTGAAAAGCTGGTGAATGAAAAGATCCAGGCAAATATTCCCAGGCAGGAAGAGCGCTCGGTACCGATCGAGGAGGCCAAAGAACGGGGCGCAATGATGCTGTTCGGTGAGAAATACGGCGAGCAGGTCCGGGTCATTACGTTTGATGATGACTTTTCCGTGGAACTGTGCGGCGGTACCCACGCCGAGGCCACTGGTGAGCTGGGGTATCTTCGTTTTTTGAATGAATCATCGGCCGCGGCGGGCATACGCCGGGTGGAAGCTGTCGTGGGACAACGGGCCGATCACCTGTTGCGGGAAGAGAAGGAGCTCGTCGAGTCGATCCGGGCGGAGATCGGGCAGAGCGAAAACCTGGTTCGGGATATTCACCGGCTGATCGAGGAGCGTAAAGAGCTCGAGAAAGAGCTGGACCGCCTGAAAAAACAGCAGAGTTCCGATACGCTGAACCGCCTGATCCAAAACGCCGAGGAGATCGCCGATGGCATCAAGCTGGTTTCCGGTGAGATCGAGGATGCCGGCATGGATCTGCTGAAACAGCTCGGTTACGAATCTCTGGAGAAAAGCAGCAGTGGTACGGTGACCGTTTTGGCCTCCCGAAAAGAGGATGAGGGTAAAGTGTACCTGGCTGCCACCGTTACCGAAGATCTGGTTAAGGAAAAAAATCTGAAAGCCGGAGACCTGGTGGGCGAACTCGGCCGAAAATTGGGCGGCGGGGGCGGCGGTCAGCCCAAAATAGCGACGGCCGGGGGGCGCCATACCCGAAAATTACCGGAGGTAATGAAAGATCTGAAAACAGTTGTAAAAGGATATTTGGAATAGGTTTTTATCGACCTTTGAGTCTGTAATCTTTGAATATTTTAGGTATATTTTGATTCTAAGCACTACATGAAAAACCCCTGTTGATATATGGCAAAAGAAAAGAATAACGAGATTACGTTTACACCATCGGGTACCGGTATTCGTACCAACGGTCAAATAGTACGAAGCACGGAGCTCCCTTCCCCGACCCGTAAAAAGCATAAATCGCTCGGCCTTTCCAAGGAGGACGTGATCGATATGTTTGAATTGATGTACCTGCAGCGACGGTTTGAAGAACG
>JAWVZC010000102.1:0-12238 GCA_033722415.1 Balneolaceae bacterium
TGCAATTAGTTAAACAACCCAAACATACGCTGCTCTACCAGCTCTATAACCCGCCCCAGATCCTCCTGGTCGTTGACAAAATCGATATCATCAGTATCGATAATCAGTTTCTCTTGCGGGTATTCTGTGATCCAGTCCTCGTATAAACGATTCAGCCGCTCCAGATATTCGATCCGGATCGTACTCTCATATTCCCGGCCCCTCGACTGTATTTGCCGGACCAGCGTGGGAACCTGGGCACGAAGGTAGATCAGCAGGTCCGGCGGACGCAGGTAGTTGGTCATCTCGTGAAACAGGGCCTGATAGTTCTTAAAATCCCGGTCGCTCATCAGCCCCATTTCATGGAGATTTTTGGCGAATATTTCGACATCCTCGTAAATCGTGCGATCCTGGATGAAATTGTCGCCCCGCTCGATCATCTGTTTCTGATGACGAAACCGGCTGGAAAGGAAATAGATCTGCAGGTTAAAACTCCATCGCCGCATATCGTCATAAAAATCAGAAAGATACGGGTTGTCGTCGACCGATTCGAAAAAGGCCTCCCAGTTAAAATGCCGGGCAAGCAGGTTGGTCAGGGACGACTTCCCCGCGCCGATATTGCCGGCAATCGCTATAAACTTTAGATCCTCGTTGCCAAATTGTGTTTCATCAGCCATCTGCCGGGTGCTTTTTTGGTATTGGAGGCGCCAGCCAACGTTGCGATTATATTTATTCTGATTTACCTAACAGCCGGTACATCGCGCTCTTGTAATCTTCAACCCCGGGCTGGTTGAACGGGTTTACCCCGAGGCTGTAGCAATAGATCGCCGTTACCAGTTCCAGCAGGTAGATAAACTCGCCCACATGCTGGGCATTCAGCTTGTCCATCACCAGCTGGATACAGGGCACCTGCCCGGCCACATGAGCCTCAATCGTACCCTCAAGCGCCTTGGTATTAATCTCATGAAACGATTTACCGGCGAGGTAGTCGAGCCCGTCGATATTTTTCTCCGATTTCTCAATTTTTTTGCTGTGCGGTTCCTCCCGGATGATCAGGAAGGTTTCCATGAGGTTCCGCTTACCATTTTGAATCAGCTGGCCCAGCGAGTGCAGGTCGGTGGAGTATCCCGAAACGGCGGGAAACATTCCTTCCCCGTCCTTTGCTTCACTCTCGGCGAGCAGCTGCTGCATCCAGCGGCCCAGGTATACCAGCTGCGGTTCAAACGAGGTGATTACATCGATATCCTTGCCCTTCCGGTAGAGCCCGTAGCGCACCGCGGCATACCTCAGGGCATCAGCCGGGTCCTGTTCGATACGCTCAAATGTCGAAACGGCTTCATATAACATCGTTTTAATATCGATGCCGGCCACCGCAATCGGGAATAGCCCGACCGGGGTCAACACGGAAAAGCGACCGCCCACCCCGTCGGGGATAACAAATTTTTGATACCCATATTCATTCACAAGCGGGTTCAATACACCGCCTTCACTGCTGGTTGTACAGATAATATGCTGTTCCGGGTTTTCGTACCGCTCGTGAATCCAATTGCGCAACACGCGGAATGACAGCGCAGTCTCCAGTGTACTGCCCGACTTGGAGATCACGTTCACATATACATTTTTGGGCTCCCCGTCCTGCCCTGGCTTCTCCATATACTCGATCAGTTGTGTGAGGTATTTTCCGCTCAACTGGTGACCGGCAAACACCACTTCAGGGCCATCGTCCCCAAAAAACGGTGAGAGTGCGTCGATTACAGCCCGGGATCCCAGGTAGGAGCCGCCGATACCGCATACAATAAAGAGATCGGCCTTTGCGCGTACGGTGGCAGCCAGGGATTCGATCTGTTCCAGTTCGGCATCATTGGGGTCGGAAAGCAGCGTACGCCATCCCAGCATCTCAGCCCCAGCCCCGGAGCCCTCCTTTACCAACGTAAATCCATCACGGGCTTTCTGCATCGCGTTTTCAAATTCATTCTCGGCCAGGAAGGGCCGCGCCTTGGAAATATCTACATCTAACATGATTACCTTTCAAAATTTTAAAACCCTGAGTTTGTATTTCAGCTGACTGCACGATCGGGTTCAGGAGGCCGGTGCAGTGAGAGATGATGACCTTCTTTCATTATACCCGGTACCGGTTCATGACAAATCCGGATTCATATTGAATGAACTACCCGAATTTAGGGTTTTTGATCAGGAATGCGGCCGGGAACGAGAGTTGTTGCACGGTTTCCGTTTTTATTCCAATTGGTTGGTTAAAAATTATTATAATCACTTCTCCGAAGCGAGAAGTATAAAACTTTAATATTCGTTAAATTTCAAGCTAATTTATCAAATGAATTGGTTAAGTGAGCAAAACTGCTAAATGATTGAAACGCAATTAGATCAAGCAACGACGTTTAAACGTAACGGCAAAAAAACCCTTGCGGAGATTACACGCCCTGTGTCTGATCCGCTGGAAGAATTTCGGGGGTTTTACAAACAGGCCCTTCGTACTGATGTTTTTCTGCTTGACAAAATAGTGGAATACCTGCTGCGCCAGAAGGGTAAGGAGATCCGCCCCACTCTGGTGTTTATGTCGGCCCGTCTGTTCGGGGATGTGACCAAGCGAAGTTACGTGGCTGCCACCATGATCGAGCTGCTGCATACGGCCACGCTTATTCATGATGATGTGGTAGATGAAGCTGACACCCGGCGCGGCTTTCTAAGCATCAACAAGGTCTGGAGAAACAAGGCCGGCGTGCTGCTGGGTGATTTCCTGCTCTCGAAAGGATTGCTGATCGCCCTGGAACACGAGGAGTTCAAACTGCTGAAAGTGCTTTCCAAGGCCGTAAAAAGTATGAGTGAAGGGGAGTTACGCCAGTTCAAGGCAGCCCGTCTATTCAACATGACCGAGGAGTACTATTTCAAGGTCATCTCCGAAAAAACGGCCAGCCTCATCGCCGCCTGCTGCGAATGCGGGGCGATCTCCACCAGCGATGACCCGGAAATTCACCAGAAGATGCATGATATCGGGATGTGCGTGGGTACGGCGTTCCAGATCAGGGACGACCTGTTTGATTACGGCATTGACGATGTGGGCAAACCCCGCCGCAACGATATCAAGGAGCGAAAAGTCACACTCCCGCTGATCAAAGCCCTCGAAAATGCCTCGCTGACCGAGCGTACACGCATCCGCTACCTGATGCGCAAGCGTAAAAAGAAAAAACGGGAAATTGACGATATCGTCAACTTTGTACATGAGAAAGGTGGTATTGAATACGCACGCTCCATCATGGAGGAGTATGCGGAGCGCGCCATTGAAAAACTGAAAACCCTCCCTGAAAGCAGCGACCGAGAGGCTTTTAACGATCTCATACGCTTTATCATAAAGCGAAAGAAGTAACCAACAGCATGCCAACTTCTGCCGAACAGCAACCGCTGCTTTTCCTGTCGGATGTCCACCTGGGTGGTTTCTCTCCGGACAAAAACCAGCGCCTGGAAAAACAGCTTATCGGGCTGGTGGATTACTGCGAGGAAAACAACATCAAGATATTTCTGCTCGGTGACCTTTACGATTACTGGATGGAATACCCGAACCACAGACCGGAGCTCGGTGAACGGCTGAATCGGCGGTTTGAAACCTACAACAAGCGGTTTGGTCCCACCCTCTTTATTACCGGAAACCACGACAACTGGACCCGCTCCTATTTTGAATCGATCGGGTTTACCGTTGAACCGGACTACCGGCTCCTCAATCGTGACGGTACCCGAATACTGCTGATGCACGGAGACGGGCTGCCCGATACGGACGGAACGGTACAACGCCCGGCGATGCACCGGCTGCTGCGGAATGCATCGTTCATTTCATTGTACCAGCGCCTGTTTCCCCCCGCCACCGGACTTGCCGTAATGAAATGGTTTTCCCGCCTGAACCGCCTGCTCGGCCAGTTCAGGGAAGATGCCGAAACGCTTGATGCCTGGGCGGAATCGAGATTGCGCAACACGGATACGGACCTTGTACTGTGCGGTCATGATCATATTCCCAGAAAAAAGGAGTATTCTTTCGGAACCTTTTGTAATTTGGGTACTTTCTATAAACACCGAACCGTGGCCCTCTATAATAACGGGCACGTGGAACTCGTTGTGTGGAACGACACGAGCAGACAACTTGAAAACTGCCAGTTAACAGAAGCATACGCGCATGGCTGACTCGAATTTCAATGATGAAATGGATCGCTATTTCAACGATCCCGAGTACCGGAGAAAAAAGATTGAGGAGCGTAAACGGAAACATTCCGGAGACCGGGACCAGTCCTCCCCGGACAACAGCAGTAGTTTGGGCAAAAAATTAATACAGGGCGTACTCGGCCTGGTCCTTATTCTGATTCTCGGCGGCGCCGGGTTCACCTGGTACCTGTTCCAGGGGCTCCCCTCCATCGAGCAGCTTGAAAACCCGGATACTGCCATCGCCTCGGTCGTAAAAAGTCGCGACGGGGTGGTACTCGACAAATATTTTACCGAGAACCGGACATGGGTACCGCTCGAGGAGATCTCTCCCAATGTCGTAGACGCCCTTGTTGCCGTTGAGGATCACCGGTTTTACGATCACTGGGGGATCGACATGGTGCGAACCCTGGCCATTCCCTATCACCTTGCAAAAGCGGCCGTGGGCGCCGGAGATATTCAGGGCGGCTCCACCCTCACCCAGCAGCTGGCGCGCAACCTCTACAAGAAGATCGGCCGGGAATTTTCCGTAATACGGAAACTGCGGGAGATGATTACAGCCATCGACCTGGAGCAAAATTACACGAAACGTGAAATCATCGAGATGTACCTGAACACGGTGGAGTACAGCAACAGCGCCTTCGGTATAGAAGCCGCCGCCCAGACCCATTACGGGAAATCCGCCTCGGACCTCACCATCTCCGAAGCCGCGACACTGATCGGCTCGGTGAATGCCGTATATGCCTATAACCCGCGCCTCTTCCCGGAACGCTCCCGGCAACGCCGCAACGTCGTATTGCTACAGATGCAGAAACGGGGCTTTATCAGCGAGGAGGTGTACAACAAGCTTTCCGAAGAACCGATTAAACTGGATTATCATCCCCCGTCTAAGTCCGGTCGCGAGAGCCGCTATTTCGGGGAATATGTACGCCAGCGGGTGATGGACTGGACCGAGGAAAACGGCTACAATCTCTACACCGACGGCCTTACCATCCATACGACGATCGACTCTCGCCTGCAGCGATATGCCGAGCAGGCCCTGAAACAGAAACTGGATTCCCTCCAGGCAATTTTTGTGGACGAATGGACCTCCCAGGGGGGCGATTACATGGATGTCTACTGGAAACGCCATCCCGGTTTTCTCAAGGATTTCATCCGGGAGACCGATCGCTATAAAAACGCATTTTCCGAACTCGATACCGACCAGGAATCGATTGTGTTCAACAGCCTGATGTCCGACAGTGCGTTTGTTGATTCCGTAAAACGGGTGAATACCCGGCTGCAGGCCTCTTTTGTCTCGATCGATCCCGGCAACGGCAACATTCTTACCTGGGTCGGGGGATATGATTACGGGAATGTCCAGTTCGACCACGTTTACCAGTCGAAACGTCAGGCCGGCTCTACCTTCAAACCGTTTGTCTATGCCGTGGCGATCGACAACGGGTACCGCCCGTATCACAAGTTTTCAAAATTCCCGACCAAGTTTTATGACCGGCAGGGACGCGTATGGGACCCGAAAGATCCCAGTGTGCCGTCGGGTCCCGAGATGGTACCCCTGCGGCAGGGGCTTGCCCGCAGCCTGAACAACGTGACGGTACGGCTGCTCCCCGAGATCGCCGGCCATCCGAACACCAACCGGTATGAACAGCTGGAACCGGCTGCCCGAAAGATTAAAACCATGGCCGAAAATATGGGACTTGATCTGAGCGGTTTCCCGCCCTACCCCTCTATTGCACTGGGCACGGCCGAAGTCTCCCTGCTGGACCTGGTGAGTGCCTATACAACGTTTGCCAACCAGGGTGTACATATCGAACCGGTCGCCATCACCCGCATCGAAGACAAGGAAGGTAACATTCTGGAGGAATTTCATGAAGAATACAGCCAGGAGGTCATCAGCCCGGAAACCGCCTATATTATGATCGATATGATGCGGGGCGTGATCCGCGGAGGAGAGGATTATTACGGTACCGGTGTACGCCTCCGCAACGTCTATGGGGTGCAGCAGGATGTGGCCGGGAAAACCGGTACCACCCAGAATGCCGCCGACAACTGGTTTGTTGCCATGATGCCCCACATTGTGATGGGAGCCTGGGTAGGCGGAGAGGATCGCAAGATTCGATTCCGCAACGACATCGGGTACAGCATCGGCCAGGGAGCCCGTTCGGCCCTCCCCATTGTTGGTACTTTTATCAATATGGCGCAAAACGATCCCGAAGTGAACTGGAGCTATGATGCCTTTGAAGCCCCGCCCGGGTTCGTAATGCCTCAGGACCCCGACAGTACGGGAGAACAGTTTTTAAAAGACGGAAAAAAAGGGCGAATCGGGTGGTAGTTTTTTACAAATCCTGCGCATTTTGACTGGGTACCTTTCCAGGCCATCAAATCTGCCCCTTTCCGGTTCACGGCTCTCCGGTATACTCATGGTTATTTCGCTGGCTGGGATATTGCAACAACCCCCGGAGAGCCCTGCTACCAGCAACAATTACTGATTTCACACAATCATGGATCCCGTAACCCACGGACTTATCGGGGCTTCGGCGGCGCAGTCCGCTGCAGACCCAATGAAGCTGAGACTGGCCGCCATCGCGGGTGCCGCGGCGGCCATGCTGCCCGACCTCGACGTCCTGATTGGTACCCCCGATGACCCCCTGCTCACCCTGGAATACCACAGGCAGTTCACCCATTCCGTTTTTCTTGCCCCAGCGGGAGCGCTGCTGGTTACCGCTGCTTTGTGGTGGATAGTAAAAAAGCAGCTGAATCTCAAAGAAACGTACCTGTTCAGCCTGCTTGGGATGACAACGGCGGGAATAGCAGATATCTTCACCAGCTACGGCGTCCAGTATTTTTGGCCTGTCAGCAACACCCGGTTTTCATGGAACCTGGTTTCCGTATTTGATCCCCTGTTTACGCTGGGTATCCTCATCCCTTTCGGGCTGGCCCTGTACACGCGTAAGCGGACCTGGGGATGGATGGCGCTCGGCTGGGTCGGAATTTACCTGCTGTTTGCGCTTACCCAGCAGCAAAAAGCGGAAATTGCCGCCCGGGAGATGGCGGCTAACCGGAATCATTTTATGGAAACTCTTATCGTAAAACCGACCCTCGGAAACCAGCTGGTATGGAGTACCCGGTATGTTAGCGGCAACCGGATATATGCTGATGGAGTTCGGCTGCTTCCCTTTGCAGAGCCCCTTGTTTACCGGGGAGAATCAGCACCGTTGGTCCGCTGGCGAAACCGGTTTGAGCAGTACCGCGGGACCGTACTGTACCGGGATATCCGACGTTTTTCCGAGCTCTCCGGCGGTATACTCGTAGATCATCCCGAAACGCAGCAGGTTATCGGAGACGGACGCTATGCCATGCTGCCCACCTCGGTTTCCCCGCTCTGGGGCATCCGTGCCGATACCACCCGGCCGAATGAGCACGTCGCATTCAACACCTACCGGGATGCCGGACCCGAGGTTCGCTCCCAATTTATCAACATGCTGCTGGGCAGGCCCATCAATTGAACATATACCCGGGATTATTGCTTCTCCCAACTTATTCCGACCGGAGGCAGATATCATTCGTCGATCAGCCACGCAAGGGTATCCACCCCGTCCGGTTTCCAGGCAAGGGGTGGTGTCTGGGCATCCGAGAGAAACTCGATCCGATCTTCCACCCCGGGAATGGTGATTTCTGGGTCGGTAATGTAAATGCTCTGCCATTGACCGCTGTACCGGTCGGCAAGCTCAGCAACGGTCTGTTCATCACCCCGGACCCAGTAGCAGATAAAATCCTGGTCCATCTCCAATCCCCCCTCCTGCAGCAGGAAATCATCCAGCCATGCCTGGGATCGTTCTACCGCCTTATTGTAGGCAAAGCGGTATGCCAGCCGGGGGTTCGGTTTCTCATGCTGCGGATTATCCAGCCAGAACGATTCAACATAATCGGTAAATTCGCATTTGATATCGTCAAGTGCATACGGGGCTACTACCACGGCCACAGAACGACATCCCTTGCCACCGTATCGGAAGATCCCCTCCACCAGCTCTCGCATGGTCCGGGGATCGCGCTCACGGATATAGGCCATCGAAAAGTGTGCTGTACGGATAAGGTAGTCAGTTTGCTCACCGGCCAGATTCAGGCGGTTAACCGACTCTTTGACCCCGGGAACCGACTGCTGCGAACCGGCAAACAGGATTTTGTCGGTCTGAAGTCCCTCTAAATGATCCATATTGTGGACCCACTGGATATCGACATCCGAGAATACCCCTGTTTTTTTCAGCTCATTGAGGAAGGTGGGAAGCAGGTAGGGATCTTTTCTGGAAATTTTTCCATAATACGTGGCCCCGCTCAATATCGCTGCAAACGCATCCTGGAATCCGACAAGCGGAAGGTTTCCCGCATGCAGGCACAACACGTTGCTGTCTTCTGCATTGCGATCGTCGGACAGGCCCGCTCGTCCGGCCCACTCCCGGATTGCGGTTTCATTCACCGAATCCCTGAACGCCAGTATCGCGTGTTTAACATCCTCAAAACTGAAATATCCCTCCCTGACCGTCTGGTCGAAGGCCACACTCAGGTATTGGTTATCCTTGTTCAGCCAGTTTTGCGTGGCCTCCATCATCGCGGAAAATCGCTCATCGGTGTTCATAGTTGTGAAATAATCATTGAATACGCGTTTAGCGGTAAAAAAGCAGTCGTTATTTCATCCTGAACCTGTTTCAGGATCTGGCAGGACCTCAGGAGTTGAGCGCAACTCGCAACAGATCAACGCTCAGGGCCACCACGAGATTTCCAACAGCTGTGGGAATCCGGGATGACCCAGGGGGCATTCCCAGGTACTTTGCCATCTATTCTAACCACTAAACGTATCATTGAATTCTGATTATCAGAGATCCTCAATCTTCATCAATTAAAAAATTGCAGCCTCTCAGGTCGGCAGGCTGCCACCGGCCCAACACCCTGAACCGACCATCTTTGTGCCGGATGCCCCTGTCACCTGTCAGGATAAATGAACAGGAGTGCACATTTGCGAGATCGACCACGCCGATCAGTCCCTCCTGGAACGGTGGCATTTCAGAGCGCGGATCATCCGGGTTGCGAACGGTTACTTCCATCCAGGGCACCGGCCTGAACCACTCCCCGCCCGTGGCATACGCCTGGCTGAGCAGCTCGCACATGCCATACTCGGAGTGCACCCGGCTGTAGTCCAGTCCGAATCCCTCCGCCAGCCGGTCATGCAGTTCCTTCTTCTCCATCTCGCGCCGGTGGGTCTTCATGCCTCCCGTTTCTATGACGATACTGTTACCCGGCAGATCCGGCGATTCCAGTTCCAGCAGATCCAGGAGACCGAAGGCAGCCCCGAACAATATGAGCTGTTTCCCCTGGTTCTGCACTTCCTGAATGAGATTATTCTTAAGCGGGGTATTGAGCGGTAAAAAACGACTCAACCCTGTGGCATCCCGGGCGACAAGTTCATTGAGCATCCAAATAAGCGAGGAATCGGGATTCTCTGCATACCCCGGGGTGTACGCCCATAATACCGAACGATCCGGATCATAATATTGCCGGAATCCCCGCAATACCGATTCCCGGTAGATCTCACTGTCGACTACGGGGTGGCGGCTGTGCTCCATACTGCCTGTTCCGCTGCTTCGGAACAGCAGGTCCGGTTCCTGGTCCGGCCGACAGGTAATTTGGGCCTCCTTGAACGCGCGGGCCGGCAGCAAAGGCGGTAGCTCCTCCCGGTTAAACGTGTAACCCAGTGCGTCACAGAATCTGCGATACACCGCGTTCTTCTCACGCTGATACCGGAATACCTGTTCCAGTTTAGTTTCGAAATCGAGCTCTTCATCAAATATGGTGGCTATCCAGTCAGGCATTACAGGGTAATCGGTAAGTGAGAGTGTGTATAATATACCAGCGGGCTATTGTCCGAGACCTTTCCCTGAGACATTGTTCACGAATAAGAAGATTTATTCTTCGTTCAACGGCATTATTTCGATTGACCGAAAATGGGTGGGGTGGCTTTCGGCTTGTATGGCAATATAGCCCTCCTCTATCAGGAGGTTGGCCGGATTTTCGGGAAGCAGCCGGCGGGCGTTTGCATCGGTGGTGTCGTACTGCAGACTACTATATGACATCACCTCCCGCCCGTTCACGTAATGGCGAAACAGTTCACTGCCCCGCAGTTCCGCCTCCACCGTCACCCACTGGTCGCCGTGATAGGTCCTGGAGTCTGAATTGACACAATGCTGGGTGATCAGCTCCCCGTTCATTACCACGTGGGTTCCCATGGAACACATATTGGCTGTTGAACGCTCGTCGGTGCCGTTGCCGCCCAGGAGCTGGACTTCCACCGAAACCGGCGACGGCTGGTCTTTGGCCATCGTCCCGGGCGGCTGGGAGTGAAGTTTCAACCCGTTGTTCCGCCAGGCCCATTCCGGTGCCCCGGTTACCTGCTCACCCACAAAGCGGTATACGGCCCGTATTCGGTAGTGGGAGTACGGGGTTTTATAGAACAGGTGACCGAACTTGCCGTCAAACTGGTCGTAATTCTCATACGATACTTTCAGCAGACCGCCTTCCACGCGGAACGTATTTTTGTAATTGACTCCAACTTTTTCTCCTGCAAATTTGGGAGTCCACCCCTCGAGATTTTTTCCGTTGAAAATTGAATTCCATTGCCCCCCTTTTTTCCCTTGCCCCAAAGCCAGTCCTGCGGTTAAAAGCAGAATACCTGTTGTTGCAAACAGCGTGAGAATAAAAAGTTGAACATTTCTCATGGCCAAATATCCATGTTGCGATTACTATTCGAGAGTCCGGTACCGTTACATCTATGCTTCTATTCGAGTCCCACCCGTTTAAAAATAAGATCCACATTTTTGGTGTGGTGTTCCAGGTCAAACGCCAGGTCGATCTCCTCCTGGGTCAGGTTTTTGGAGATCGTTTCATCTTTTTCAACAAGTTCCCGGAACATCCGCTTTTCCTCCCACGCCTTCATTGCCAGCGGCTGGACGGTATCGTACGCCTTTTCACGTGACATTCCCTTGTCTATCAGCATGTGCAGCAGCCGCTGCGAGAAGGTGAGCCCGTACGTTTTATAGATATTCTCTTCCATATTATCCTCATATACCATCAATTTCTCAATGATGCCTGAAAAGCGATTCAGCATATAATCCAGGAGTATTGTGGCATCGGGAAAGATGATTCGTTCCACCGACGAGTGCGAGATGTCGCGCTCGTGCCAGAGCGGGATGTTCTCATATGAAGTGGTCATATATCCGCGTAGTACGCGCGAGCACCCGCTGATGTTTTCCGAACCCACCGGGTTTCGCTTGTGCGGCATGGAAGAGGAGCCCTTCTGCCCTTTTCGGAAGAACTCTTCCGCCTCCCTGACTTCGCTGCGCTGCAGGTGTCGAACCTCCACGGCCATCTTTTCGAGTGTGGACCCGATCAGGGCCAGCGTGGCGATGTAGTGGGCGTGACGGTCGCGCTGCAGGGTCTGAGTGGAGATCGGGGCGGGCTGCAGTCCCAGCCGTTCGCATACCAGCTCCTCCACCTCCGGCGGTATATTGGCGAAGGTACCGACCGAACCACTCATCTTGCCAAATTCCACGTCGCTTGCAGCCCGTTCGAACCGTTCGAGGTTGCGTTTCATCTCGGCGTACCACAGGGCACATTTCAACCCGAAGGTTGTAGGCTCGGCGTGCACCCCGTGGGTACGCCCCATCATAACGGTGTATTTGTGCTCTTTTGCCTTTTCAGCCAGTACCTCGATGATATGCTCGATATCTGCCCGCAATATCTTGTTGGCACGCTTCAGGCGCACCCCCTGAGCGGTATCGACCACATCGGTGGAGGTCAAACCGTAGTGCACCCACTTTTTTTCTTCGCCGAGCGACTCCGAAACAGAGCGTGTGAAAGCCACCACGTCGTGACGGGTTTCCTTCTCAATTTCCTTGATGCGATCGACATCAAAACTGGCGTTTTCATACAGCTTTTCCACATCCTCTTCGGGTATATGTCCCAGCTGGCTCCAGGCCCAGCAAGCGGCCAGCTCCACGTCGAGCCA
>JAWVZC010000103.1:0-12155 GCA_033722415.1 Balneolaceae bacterium
GCCGGATTTTATCCGTTCCCGCCCGGATGCCCGCAGGCTGAGCATCCCCTGGCTCATGGCGTACTCCTTTATGCCGAGCTCGTCAATTTCATTTCCCGATTCGAGGATCATTTTACGTATTTCCTTGTCAAAATAGAGCGCTTCCATAATGGCCGTACGCCCCTTATACCCGATGTCGTTGCATTTTTCGCATCCTACAGCCCGGTAAAACGTGGTCTCCCCAATCTCCTCTTCAGTGAATCCGATCCCCTTGGCGGTCTCAGGGTGGGGCTCGAACTCCTCCTTGCAGTTTTCGCACAACCTGCGAACGAGTCGCTGGGCCATTATAAGGTTTACGGCATTGGCGATCAGAAACGGCTCCACGCCCATCTTGTAGAGTCGCGATATGGCGCTCGGGGCGTCGTTGGTGTGCAGGGTTGAGAACGTGAGGTGACCGGTGTTGGCCAGCTTGATGGCGATCTCGGCAGTTTTGAGATCCCGGATCTCACCCACGAGTACAATGTCCGGGTCGTGCCGCAGGATACCGCGCATCGCCTGGTCAAATGTCATATGGTGGCTCAATTTCAGTTGCCGTGCCCCGTCAATCAGGTACTCAACCGGATCTTCCACCGTCAGTACATTAACGGAGGGATCGATCACGTAATAGAGCGCTGCAACCAGTGTTGTGGACTTGCCACTACCCGTGGGACCGGTCACAATCACAATACCGGAAGGTTTCTCAATTGCCTTGACGAAATCCTGTTTGGCCTTGGTCTGCAGTCCCAGTTTTTCGAGATCGGTGATCACTTTTCGGTCATCCAGAATACGAATGACGATCGATTCAAACTTCCGCTCGAACTGTTTACCCACCATCGGCATGATAGAAACGCGGTACCTGATGCTGTGATTATCCACCGTACGCTGGATAAAGCCGTCCTGCGAGGCATCACGTTCAAATCGGTCAACATTTCGCGTTTTATCTTTTACAACAGCCGAAATTGCCTCCGGTTTCACATTCTTCTGCTGGTACCACATCTGCAGCTTCCCGTCGATTCGGAACCGGATATCGGTGGTTGTTTTGTCGGTCGGCACCACGTGGATATCGCTGACATCCTGCCGCACCGCCTCCACCAGCATCCCCTCCACCAGTGAGTTGAGCATGCTCTGGTTGATCTCCGCATCGATCTCTTCCTCGTCAATCTGTTTCTCCTGGGAGTCATCCAGTTCCGGCTCCTCGTACTCAATCTCCTCCAGCAGGTCGAGAAACTCGTTCTTCTGCTCGTACACCTCGGTAAGGATCTGCTCAACCAGCTCGTAGCGGCAGTAGAAAATCTCAAAATGCTTGAAGTTGAGCCGAGAGATGATATTGGAAAGGGTGGGATCCGACGGGTCGGCGGCAGCTATCGTCAGTTCATTCTGGTTTTTCTGCAGCGGTACCGCCTTCTGGTGTACCAGCTCGTCGATGATCTCCTGCGGCAGCTCTTCGATATTTTCCTGGATCTCCTCGATCACCTGCCCGTCTATGCGGTCAACCCCTTCAAAAACCTCGTCGAAGGCGTAGATACTGGCGATCTCTTTCATCACCTTGTGGCGGTCCAGACCGAGGTCCTGGTACAGGATCTGCCCGAGCCGGCGGTTGGTCGATTCCGGTTCCTCCTCAAGGATGGAATTCGCCGTATTCAGCTGCTCTTCGGAAATGATGCCGCGATTGAGCAGTATATTCCCGATATGTCTGCGGGTGTTTACCTTGCCCATTGCGTTCCCATCCTTTTCCGTTCAGCTGATCTGCGTGTCTTGCGACGGCTGCTGAATTTCAAATACTTGTAACCGATGTTATTTGAAAAATGCAAGCTGGTCCCTTGATAATTATCTGTTGTGATCCGTTACATGCCTGCTTGTGGTTTAATCAGGGCGGACTCCGAAGATACGATGGTAATGGCAATGAGTGCCACCATGATAAAAAGATTCACAAACAGGCTGATCAGATCGATTACCGATTCCATCTTGTAGGTAGTCTGAATTTCATAGTATTCGGCCAGCTGCTTGGCATTTTCCCTGAGTGCCCCCGACTCGGCCCCGAGCTTAAACCGGCTGATGGCCGTATTGGTAAATACCCCGGTGGCCTTGAGCGACTCGATCAGCCCCGCCCCCTCCTTCAGCATCATCTTGATCGCCACCTCCTTGATCCGTTTCTCCATATACTTGTTGCGGCAGGCCTCTGCGGCGACTTTGATCACTTCGATATTTTGTCCGGATCCGCTGTACAGGGTAAAGAACACCCGCGAAAAAATTTCGATGCTGGTTTTGTGCAGCAGGTCCCCCATTACGGGTAGCTTGATGATGTTTTTGTCAAGCCAGAGTTTGCCTTTGGGGGTTTTGACATAGTAGACAAACCCGGCGATGGGCAATATCGTCCCCAGCGTCAGGTAAAGCCAGTTGTTTTGCAGCCACGCACTCATATCGAGGGTGGCGGCGGTCATGGGCGCCTGCTGATCGAGGTTGATATCCATTTCCACGAATACACCGGCCATCTCCGGGAAGATATACCCCACATAAAACAGGACGACCCCGATAACGGCTATAACCGTGATGGTGGGCATCATCAGCGAGCGGCGCAGATTTTTCTTGAACTCCTGGTCACGCTCCATGAACTTGGCCGTACTCTCAAACACCTGGGCCATGTTACCGCTGGTGGACGCCACGCTGAGCATATACGCGGCAAACTTGCCGAATACATCCTCATGCTTGCCGTACACCTCCGAGCCCTCTTTCCCGTCCTTGAGGTCTTTCTGAATCTGCTTGATGACCTCCTTCATCCGCTTGTTCTGGGTGTCCTCATAAAGCAGGTTTAGGATCTCGTCGAAGCTGAGCTGCTGTTTCAGCAGGTCGGCGGAGAGGCGAATAAAGGTGACCACTTCCTTGGTGGGCACGCCGCCCTTCCAGTCGAACCACTTTTTGTTGATGCTTTCGACCTTGTAACCAAGTTTAACAAGCGCCTTTTCCAGCTCTTCCTTGCTGTAGGCTTCCTGCTCACCCTGGACCTCCTTGTTGGCCCCTTTCTTGACCTTGTAGATGTAGGTTTCTTTCTTGTCGATCGAATGAACCTTCAGGCCGTTTTTCCGGGAGATCTTGTCGACCTTTTTTTCGGCCTCCTTCTTGGAATCCGCTTCAAATTCGGTTTGAATCAGCTTCCCCTGGGCTGATGTAGCTTTTAGTCTGAATTGTGCCATCTGTCCTGTTAATTTGCTGTAAATGTACTAAAAACGAGCCTACGCCTTGCTATGGAATATGATGCAAATAAATTGCCGTTGTTACAAATATTAATTGGAAGGCCGAAATACGCCTCTCTTAATTCGCTGCCTGTCAGCTCTGTACATTTGTACTGAATACTACCGTTTTACATTGGAGACGAATCTTTTCGTTTTATTTTCTTTATATAAACGCGTTTAGCGGTTAAAAAAGTAGCCTTTATGGCCTGAACTTGTTTTTGGATCTCGCAAGGCCGCTCCCGTTGAGCTCAGCTAACAACTGATCAACGCTAAGTGCCATCACGAGATCCCGGATCGGGGTTCGGGATGAAGCAGCGGGCATTCCCTGGTTTTTTGCCATCTAATCTAACCACTAAACGCGTTTGCATAAATAATGAATTGTGACAGAAACGAAAGAATTTGTCGACCTTACTTGCTGCGTTCCCAGCTTATCTCAAGGTCTCCATCTGCAAACTGCGCCGTTGCCTTCAGTGAAACGTCCTCGTACACCCCATCGCCCTGCACGGTCAATGTGTTGCCGCTGCCCGAAAGCGAATACGTGCCATTTTCCGTTGAATCATCAATACTGACGTCGGACATATCGATATTATCGAAACTCCGTCCGCCTCCCTGCATATGGGAATTCCTGAAATAATAGCCCTGCGCTTCATTGATAATAAATACCATATCCTGCTGAAGGGCGTCCAGGTTGGCGCTTTCTCTTGATTCCAGCATGGTGTCCATGGCAATGATCGTGGCAACGGCCACTATCACGGTAACCAGTAATAATATTAATAGCTGTTGTTGTCCCATAGCCTAAGATGTTTTTTACAGGATATTTATTTTTCTACTACATTCATAATTTGTGAATTAATTCTAATTGTCACCGGTATCTTTAATTTCAGAACTATCTGTATGCTCATAAATCATTCCCTGGTGCCAGAACCGGGGATACAGAGTGTAATCATTGTACCTGGTAAAAAACTCTCTTTTACGATTATCAAGATGTGGTATATCTTGGGAAACATGGAATCCTACAAAGATGGAGTTAACAACGAGCATTACAGTAACAAGGAGTGATGGAGCAGACCTTTTTTTCCGTTTTTGAAATAGATTTTTATCTGAATGTCTATAAAAATCGCCAATTGCCATCGCGACGACTATTACCATAATTAATTGGCTAAGGGAAGAATTAAAAATTCCCGAGACCATGGAATGGGTTAATGCTGCCAGTAACGATGTTACAAGAGTAATTCGTAGTAGAACCAGCGAATCATTCTCGAAAATGCGGTCTGCCAAACTTTGTTTTACAAACTTGTAGAAACCACTGAATACCAAATATATCGCCAATAATGTAGCAGGTATTCCCCACTCTGCCGCACTCTGTAAGATTATATTGTGGGGAGTAGACCAGGGAGGATTATTACCCATATAGGAAAAATGCATGGGCCCCAAACCGAACATAGGATTATTAAATATTTGCTGAATACTATATAGCCAGACATCCAGACGTCCACTGTCACCAAAACGGCTTAAAATTTCTCGTCCACCAGACTGGGGAAAGTAAAACAGAACATAATACAGCAGCAATCCCACAACTGTTGTAGCAAAATAAATTCTGAGAAACTTTTTACTTTTCTCCCGAAACACTACACCAATAAAAAGTATACTGATCAGGCTGGCAACCATCGTGCCACGAGCATCCGCAGCAAATACCAGCATCCACCATGTACCAATAAAACCGAGAAATAGGTACCGAATTCCCGGAATAAGCTTCTCGCGGAAATACTGATAAGCGAATACGAGCAGTGGTAACGTCCAGGTTTGCATGTGATTAAAAAAACGTACATGATTGAATCCAAGATGTGCACTGGGATTCAACACAATACCATCACGAGTGTATACCACCTTATGTTGTTCTGGCCAAACAGACCAGTTATCATTAAATAACCCAGAGATATAATCGGCATAGACCCGAATGGAGTAAAGCACTACCATCAGTAAAATGCCAATCAAAAAAGATTTTAAAAATTGCTCTTGATTCTTGAGATATAAAAAAGTGAACAGGATTAATAACTCAAGGATTAGCAAGTACCAACCGATTTGTATTAATGCCCAATGAGGTAGTGGCGCTAATAATGATGAGATGAGCAAAAGGAACAAGATCCCCCAAAAAGCAAGATGAGTTTTTTCACTAACATCAACTAATTGATATTTTAAAAAGAAATATATAAAGACAACCGAATTAAAGAACAACACACCGAATTGTGTGATCTTTTTTTGGTCAAAATAACTAAATCCAGTGATTGAAAAGCTGGGGGCTATCACTAGTATAGTAATTACCAAAAACCAAGAGGACCAGTAGAAATATTTACCCATCTTCTTTTTTTATCACAAATTACAAACACAAAAAAAGTCCTCACTAAAAAAATAGTGAGGACTTTTAATTAAATATACTTCAACAATTAATAACTGAGTTGATCAGGCATAATTGTTGCAGTCAGATCATCAGATGTTCCAGTTGATCCCTCTGTATAACCATCTGCACTAGAAGGTGATGCTGTAATTTGAATAGAACCACTTGAGCCGGAACCTAGTTGATAGGTACCATTTTCGTTATAGGCTATCGAAGTATTACTTGAACTAATGGTTCCTCCAAAAGTTATATCTTCAAATGTCATACCAGTGAAGTCTTGTCCACCACCACCGAGCATCTCAGGCTTCATGTAATAGCCCTGTGCTGAGGCAGCAATAGACGCCATATCCTGGCGAACAGCATCCAGGTTGGCACTGTCAGCTGCAGATGAAAATGTGTTAATCGCTACCACCGTGGCGATACCCACGATAATAGTTACGAGAATTACGAGTAAGAGTTGTTGTTGACCCATGGTTTATCTCCTTGGATTAGGTTTGTTTTGATTGTGGTAAACTCTATTGGTAATAGCCGATTATCGACCTTGTACCATCTGTAGACACTCTACAAGAGCGTACTTACAGGTTAGTGTTACAACTTTTCTGTTGTGTATACGATAATTTTTTACGGAATAGAGTTCAAGTTAGATTTTGCTAACCAACGCTTTTATCCACAACCAAAATATGTGGGTGCTATTAATAAATTGCAACCGAAATATTAAAATTTTTTAATATTTTAGGTTTGTCAGAAAACATTCATCCTTTAAACAGGGATTTCAAGCATATGGTAAACAGCATGTTATCGTATTAATCGACTGTATCCATATAGTCTGACAATCGCCGGTCGGAGGCATCTTTCTGCTGCCACTTCTGAAGAATGTACTGCACCGCCTGGTGCGTTGTCATATGAAAATGCGTGCCCCCCAGCTTGCGGGCCAGGCCGGAACGGAGCATAACATCGCGTATCGGTCCCTTAAGACCGGCAAAGTGCAGGTCGATATTCAGCTCCTGCAGATTTTCCACCACATTTTGCAACGCTTCGATGGCTGTCGTATCCAGGTCGTTAATGCTCCGGCCTTCAATTATGACCGCCTCGATCCTGCGGTTATCGGTCTCACTTTTCGAGATGATGTACTCTTTGAAAAACTCGGCGTTGTTGAAGGAGAACGAGGCATCCACCCGCAGAACAAGCAGCCCCCGAATCCGGTCCGCTTCGGGATAGCGGTCGATATCCCGGAAAAAGTGGGAGCCGCTGATATGTCCCAGTTCCGCCACATTCGGACGACTTGTCCGCACCAGCACCCCGACCAGTGAAGCAGCTACGCCCAGCAGAATTCCTTCCTGTATGCCAATCAGCAGAATGGTGGCAAAGGTAAACAGGGCGATATACCCATCCCGCTCCTTGGTTCTAAACAGGTACCGAATCTGCCGGGGTTCAATGAGCCCGAGCGAGGCCACAATAATGATCGCCGAGAGTGCCGGCATCGGCACGTAGTAGAAGAACGGCGTGAGAAACAGCAGTGTCAACCCTACAACGAGTGCGGCAAATACATTGGTGAACGGAGTTTTGGCACCGGCCTGCTCGTTTACAGCTGTCCGTGAAAAACTGCCCGACACCGGCAGGCTGCGGAAAAAACCGCCAAAAAGATTGGCCGTTCCGATCGCCATCAATTCCTTGTTTGGGCTGATGGTGTATTTATGTTTCGAAGCAAATGTTCGTCCCAGGGTCACCACATTCATAAACTGAACGAGTGAAAGCGTCAGGATCGTGGGGATCAGCCGCCGTACTGATTCAAAACTAACCGAGGGCAACATCGGTGCAGGCAGCCCGCCCTGGATATCCCCGACGACTTCCACCCCCCTATCGTCGAGGCTCAGCCCCCAGACCAGGAGTGAACTCAGGATCACCAGCAGCAGGGCTTCGGGTGCCGTGGGGAAATATTTGCGGGAGAGACCGAGCAGCAGAATGCCCGCTCCCCCAATAGCAAGGGTCACCAGGTGGTAACGCTCCCACTTTTCGGCGAGATCAACCACGATGTCGTAAATATACTGGCTCTGCACCAGGTCAATGCCCGCGAGGTTACCAAGCTGACTGAACGAGATGATCAACGGGGCTGAGGTCGTAAATCCGATAATTACCGGTTTGGAGAGCAGGTTCACGATAAATCCGAGGCGCGCTACCGACATCGCAATCTGGGTGATGCCGACCAGAATGGCCAGCAGAATTACCAGAGCAATATACTCGTCGGTGCCGGGATCGGCCACCAGGCCCACCCCGGCCGCCACAATCAGCATGTCGATCGCCACTATACCTACCGATAGGTGTCGCGAAGTACCAAACAACGGGTACAGCAACAGTGGCACAAGCGAGGCATACAAACCGTAAATGGCGGGTACCCCGGCCAGCACGGCATAGGCCATGCCCTGCGGGATGACCATCACCCCGACGGTTACCCCGGCAGACAGATCACTCCGAAATGCCTGCCTGGTATACCCGGTCAGCCATTTTGAAATCGTGAGTTTGGAAAGAATCCAGTGATATTGCTCTTTCAAACCCATGATTGATGTCCCTCGGTGTTGACGGATAAACAGAAGTAGATGACAATCCCTATTTTACTGAATTTTCCGGTTTAATGTGCAACAGGAATCGGCTTCCCGACTCTCCCGATTTCCCGGTGCTCCGGCTTCATCTTAAAAAAGGTTAATAGTAACTGAAAAAAATCGAGTGTATGTTAATGCCTGCAGAGAAATTTAGGAAGCGGAAATAATCATGTTTTGAAGGAATCGCCAAATTACCCCACGGAAATGCTGAATACCGTATACATACTGAATTTTGGGGATTCAGAACAGATTTTGGGAACCTTTTTATTAACGATCAGTCAGATTACATTTTTTTTCGCACCTATTTTTTCATAAAATAGATCAAGATTAGAAATTTTTAACAATTCGTTGGTGCTCTTTTTTGTAACAACAGGTTGAACGGTTCATCTATACAAACAGTCGGGATTCCAATTCCTCATTAACTACAGACAGCTATGAACTTCAAACATCTTATCACGTATTCGCTATTTTCAGTACTGTCCATACTCCTGTTTAATGCCTGCGGAACCACCGACTCCGGTGATGAGGCGATCGTCATATCCGGGGAGGTCAGCAACCAGAGCACCGGCAACCCGATTGAAGATGCGATCGTAGAGATCCTATCTCCCAATGCCTTGAAAAGCACAACGGTGACGGACAGCCTGGGGCAATTCTCCTTTACAGCCGAGGTTGACAGTTCGTTTTCCATTACGATCGAAGCCTCGAAACAGGGCTTTAACGCCAGCAGTACCACGTTTAAAGTGGCACCCGGAACGGATGTCACGGACCTGATCCTGGAACTTTCCTCCCAGTCTGACACCGATGGTGACGGTGGTGATGACCAGGTCGGCGGACAGCCGGAGGGGGCGGCCGCCATCGTATTGCAGAGCATTTCGAACCAGGCGATTAACATTGCGGAAACCGGCGATGTGATCAGCAGTGCCTTTACATTTGAAGTGCAGGATTCGGCCGGGCGATCATTGAACAGCCAGCGGGCGGTAGACGTGAATTTTGAAATCGTTTCGGGTCCCGGCGGTGGTGAAGAGATCATTCCGCCCACAGTTCGAACCAATGCGCAGGGACGGGTAACGAGCTCCCTTTTCAGCGGCAATGCAGCCGGTGCGGTCAAGATCCGGGCGATTATTGAACGACCAGAAGTGGGGATAACGATCCAGTCATCCCCGGTGCTGATCGCCATTCACGGCGGATTCCCGGATGCCGCACACTTCAGTATTGCCGCCGACAAGTACAATTTTGAGGGCTACGACCTGAATGGCAACCGCAACACGGTCACTGTTATCGTGGGCGACAAGTTTTCCAACCCGGTTAAGCCGGGCACCGTCGTGTACTTCAGTACTACCGGCGGGGTGATCCAGGGATCGGGGCAGACAGATGATGACGGTATCGTGGAAGCCGATCTGATCTCCGGGGAGCCGCGCCCGAACGACAATATCAGCGGCAGCGGCGGCCGTCCGGGCTACGCCACGGTAACGGCGGCTACGGTCGATGAAAATAATAACCGCATCACCAAGAATATTAATGTCGTATTCTCTACGAGAACGGCGCAAATCAGTGCAAATCCCACAACATTCGATCTTGCCCCAAATGGCGGAGAAAGCTTCACCTATACCGTAACGGATCTCAACGGCAACCCGATGGCTGCCGGAACACAAATAGAGGTCGAAGGCGGTGAGGGTATTGAAGTTACCGGCGATGCCAACTTTACCCTGGGCAATCACCTGTTCCCGGGTCCCGGGGCCACCGAGTTCAATTTCTCCATCCGCGATACGGATGAAGAATCCAATGATGCGGCTTCACTGACCATCAAAATTTCGGTGACAACTCCTTCAGGCAATACCACCACCTTCACCGGTATTTCGGGTACCCGCAGAAAAGCAAACTGACTCTCAGATTATTTATCGATTTTCAGCCCGTCGAACCGTGCCTATTCGGTTGGCGGGCTTTTTTATGCCATCTGATCCGGAAAAAGACCATACAAATATTGCCTTCCGGTTTTAATGAAATTCTCCCAATAACTAAATACATTACGAGCGGACCAAAGAAAAATCGTGATTGGGGGGGATTCCTCGGTTCCAGGCAGTTATTCGTGTAGTAACAGAAACATAACCACCCGTCAGTTTGCATAGACTTGAACATCTTCTTGAAAACAACCGGAAATGGGCCGAAAAGAAGACCCGGGAGAACCCGGATTATTTCAATGCGATGGCCAAGGGACAAAGTCCCGAGTTTCTATGGATCGGTTGTGCCGACAGCCGGGTGCCGGCCAACGAGATCGTCGGACTGCAGCCGGGAGAGCTTTTCGTACACCGGAATGTGGCCAATCTCGTCATCCATTCCGATATGAACAGCCAGTCGGTTATTCAGTATGCGGTGGAGTCACTGAAGGTAAAACATATCATTGTGTGTGGTCATTACAGGTGCGGTGGTGTTCAGGCAGCGCTGCAGCACGGCAAGCTGGGACTGATTGACAACTGGCTGCGCAATATCAAGGAACAGTACCAAGCTCACAAAGAGGAAATTGAATCGATCGGGGATGAACAGGAACGGATAAACCGGATGTGCGAGCTGAATGTACGGACCCAGGTATCCAACGTCTGTCGTACGCCATTCGTACAGGAGGCGTGGGCCGTGGGCCAAGAGCTTTGGGTTCACGGCTGGATATACGACCTTGGCACAGGTCTGCTCAACAACCTCGATCTCTGTATCGGGCAGGCGGAGACAGCCGAAGAGATTTTTGCCGTTGACCAGTAAACGGGAAGCCCGTTACTGCTGTTCCTGCCTGCTACCACACTCTAACCTATTTGATCACCAGGTTTGCAGTCCGATACGCGATGTCAGTAAAAACGCTGCTGTTATTTTTGTACAAGTCTCTAACAGTCAACAAGGTAAAAAATTGCCATAACGTGTTTAACGGTTAAAAAAGTAGCCTTTATGTCATACTGAACTTGTTTCAGGATCACGCAAGGCCTCTGCCGTTGAGCTCAGCTCGCAACAGATCAACGCTCAGTGCCACCACCAAATCCCGGATCGGGGTCCGGGATGACGCAGAGGGTATTCCCTGGTTTGTTGCCATCTGATCCAACCACTAACCATAACTATTTGTGAGTGATGCAGCAGAGCATAACAGTTTGCCTGTGAGCACATATTTCACCGGTTAGTTCAAATCGCGATATAGTCAGGGTGTAAACCGATTGCTATCAGTCACACATGGCCTACGGGTTACAAAAATGGCAGTACCCCGGATCGGCCTTCTGTTTCCCATCGCTCCTGGGTTGTTCGTCGGAAAATCCGCAGGCTGAGCAGCTCCAAATCTCATTGAGAGTAAACTGGGTGGGCATCCCGCATCCCGAACAGGGTAATCCCTGCTTCCTGAACGTGATTCCCCAGCCGGGAACCTCGCATGCAGGGCAGTGGCGCTGCAGCCGATCAGTCATCACCTTTCCCAGCTTGCGGATAACCTTCATGCGAGTGGGATTCATGCCGGCCCGCATATCGGTTTCAATAACTGCTCTTCCGGTTCTGGAGGCCCTGCATATCTGTTCCAATGTTGTCAGCAGGAGGTCATAGTCCCGCACCCCTTTTACAGTCCCGGGCTCCTTAAAAAGGCGATTGAATAATTTCGGTTCTTCCGGTTGTACTATTACGGCATGTTCCGGAAATCCTATACGTTCGAGAAAAGATTCAAGGTCGCCTCCCGGTTTATATAGCAGTTGTTCATAATTGGTTTCGTGGGAAACCAGCTGCTCCGTAATCTCCAGGTCGTTACCGCGGTCGATAACGATCATGGTTTCGGTGTGAGCACAGATATGCGGGGCCACCGGGTCAGGCCCGAATGTGCCCTCTGTCGCTATCCCGATATCCATACCAGTCAGTTCCATCCCTTTATTCGCTTTCAACCGAAGCGTCTTTCTAACC
>JAWVZC010000104.1:0-12132 GCA_033722415.1 Balneolaceae bacterium
CTAGCCATTCAAAATGGTATCGAAAAAAATAGGTTATCATGCCACTGTTCCTATCTCAGTTACCTGTTACAATTGGGGTTAAGTTATTCCCTGCTCTGCAATATCACCAGTAACAATAAGCATATTTCACGAAAAAATACCATCCTGATTTATTTGGCAAATGACATAGTTCCCGTTTCCCGCACTCATAAAAAAGCCCTCGGTGCCCTTCCACGTTTACCGGTCAGGAATCAGTTGCTTCGGAAATATATACCGCAGGCCAATTCCAACGCTGTTGGAGCGATAAATGCTGCTTGACGAGAGCCCGGCATTAATCCGGAGCTGCCAGTACCGGGCAAGACGTGCATTAAGCCGGGCTGCAGAGGTGATATAGAAGCCGTCCCGGTTGTGCTTGCCCATGATCTCCGCCTCGATCCGAACGTCGGGATTTTCCGGCGCATCCTGGTACCGGATATCCAGCCCTGCCCCTTTTATAAGGAGGTCGCCCGGCGTCCAGTACGGCACACCGTCCGTATACTCGGTAGTTGCGTCCAGGTAGGCGGCTTCTCCAATCCCCCTCGCCCTGATCACCGACGTTGAAAATGGCAGTTGAAGGTAAAATCGGCCCAGTGTTTCGTAGGAAAACACATCGTCGGTATACCAGTTGGCCGTACCTGATAAAGTGGTCATTAATCGTCCCTTTTTCAGCCAGTAATCCTCCCGGTATATTGTACCCTTAAACTGGTTTATATCCCGGGTGATGGCGGTGTTGGTCATAACGGGGTTGAAAGAAACCTGGCCCGATGTAAACGTGGAATCTGTTCCTGCCCACCACATGCCGGCACTCAGTTCGGGAAGAAGCTCGTCTCCCACCTGGCGTACCCCGGCTCCCGCATTAAACTGGCGGCTCTGTCGACGAAAGTTGTGCCTGAGCGTGTAGGATATCGTATTCAGCTGGTCGGTTAGTGACTGTGCATTAACGGCCGATTGTACCAGCTGTCTACCTGCGGTTACGGTATGCGTTGTTTTGTGACGGTGTCCCCACTCGCTGGCGATACCCGCCGTGGCCGTTTCGTTGTTAAAATTATCGTCGGAATAGGTTACCTGCAGGCCTCCAGAAACGCCCTCGGCTGTTCGGTACTGGTATTGTAAATCCTGTACCATCTCTCTTGAAAAGAATGCCGGGTAGCGGCGGTACAACCGCTTTTTATCTTCGTAGGTTTGGTAGCCTATCTCGGTATGTATCAGCTCTCTCACTTCGTCCGGCACGCTGTTCTTCCTGAAAAGGGGGTATAAGATCTCATATCCCAGTGTGGATTTGCCGTCATAGATAAACTCCGTGCCCACGTAGGCTCTGAGACTGTCGTCGGCTGCTTCATCGGAAACCTCGGTGACCGCTTTCTGTTCAAACTCCTGTTGCCGGCCCGCCTGCCGTATCCACTGCAGACGTGTCTGCGTTGAAATATTCTCACTGATGTCGGCCCAGTAGAGGGCCTCTTCATAATTGTTGTGGGAATAGGCGTATAGCGAAGCTATTTCGTCGGCGAGAGGCTGCAGCTGCTTTTGGGCATGATCAGGGAAAGAATTAAGCCACTTGGTGGTGGAATCCGGCTGGCCGTACCATAACGAGCGCTGCAGGCTGTACCGGTAAAGCGTGTCTGAAGCCGGATTCATCTGCAGCAGCCGTTCAAGGTAGTTCCTGGCCCGGGGCCAGTTTTCTTCATTTTCATTCAATCTCGCCAGTTCAAGCAGCAGCTGTTCGTTACCGGGATCAAGACTGAGTGCCCTGGACAACCACCGCTCCCGGAACCCCGGTTCGGGAGTGCCATACTGTTGGGTCATCATCTCCTTCAGTGCTATAACCGACTGGTCCTGGTGTCGTTGCCAAAGCTTTTCGAGAAAACTCCACCCCTGCCCTATGTTTCCGGCCCACCCGTACAGGGTTACCAGTTTCTGAATATCCCGGCTGTTCCATACTTCGTCGGTCAGCAGTTGCTTTTCCAGCAGGGAGATCGCCAGATCCAGCCGATCAAACTCGACTGCCAGGTCAATAACGCGATCCTGCCGGTAATCCGATTGCGGGTTACTGTTTAACTCCGCCAGGGCATCCCGGAGACGGGTATCACTCCAGACCGAGTCAACGGTTGCGGTGTCCCGGGTCATATAGCTTCGGAAGCCCTTCACAGCGGAGGTGACCATCTCTTTCCGCGGGGACGAGTCATCACGGATACGTTGGAGGTCGGGGATCTCCAGCGTATCCCGGAAGGTAGAAAACTGGGCCAGATAGCCGTCCCATACCGGTCTAAAAGTAAGCTGCTCCACCTGACCGTCAAGCCGGTTTTCAACAATTTCTCTGTTCGCTTCCGTGACATACAAAAACCAGTAGCTCGGGTTAAACTCGACTCCTCGCCGCTGCTGAACCTGGTTCAGGTTGTACACAATCTGTCGTGATTCGCCGCTGTCCGACCGGTAGGCCTGCGTTTTTGTCCAATCCTCTACCAGCGGAGCCGCATCACGGGCAGCCCTGAAACGGATGTAGGGATAATTATGTATCGTTTCCTGCAGCCGGCGTTTAAATACCTCGTAAAGCCCATAATCCACATCACGGCTTTTGTGCCACCCGAGGCCTCGTTCGTTACGGCTTGCGAAGATATCCTCCTTACTCTGCTCAACCTGAAATACGTCATCGGGGTGAACGAAGTGGGTCCAAATCCCGGTCAGAAGGTACAGGCTATGCTGCTTGAACATCGAGTTATCATCCGCAATGAACCCGCTGGATATACGCGGGTAATCGAACAACGTGGGGGCATAGGGATCGGGACCGAATTCGCGGCCCGTCCCCTCCTCGGGATTCCCGATATAGAGAGAACTCATGTATTCAATTTGCGGCATCCCCTTTACCAGTGCCTGCAGGCCCGTGGAGTCGATAAGGTTGGTGGGAGGCACATAGGTTTTGGGCAACGGACCCAGGTTGTCGATACGCCACCGTTTGCGGGCAGCCTGCAATGCTCCGATCATAAATTCTTCGTTGGGCCAGTCGTTCAGCCACAGCGAAAAGTGGTTGTACCCGTGAAACGCCAGTTCATGCCGGCTTTCGGCCACATTTTTTGCCAGTCCGATACTTCCGCTTCTCTGGGTGCCCTGGATATTGATGCCGCTCAGTGTCCATTCTTCAAAATCGAACGGGGGTACCACGTTGGCGTTGTAGTTAAATGCGATCATGGCCGAATAATCGATAAGATATTTGTCCGCCAGTTTTTGCATGTCGGGCCACCAGATGTCAGTCACGAATTCGGCATGCGTGATATCGTACTCCCAGTCGATCGGCGGCAGCTTTTCGTTATAAAGCGGTGCCGGGAAGTCATCCAGGAATATGGTACTGATATTGGCCACCGGGTATGCCACACCCTCCAGCTTTTTCAGCATCAGCGAGAAGAGCAGCCCCCGGTAACTTTTTTCAAACCCGATCTGAGAGTTAAAAAACAGGGTGCTGCCCCGCCCCACCCGGTTTTCAAGGATGACCGGGCTGTCCAGGCTGTCATTGGATGTAGCGATCAGTTCAATATTGTCCGAAAACATATCGGCATGAAAACCCCGGTGATAGTATGGAAGCGGCTGGCTGTATGTTCCGTTTTCAAACCCGGGAAAAACGGTTTGATGAAACCGGAATCCATCCGAACCGACCTGTTGCCGGTATTCGGCACCCGGTTTAATGCCCAGCAGATACCCGAATCTGTGATCCCAGACCGGCTGTGTAACCAGCATTGCGTTGCCGGCAGCGGTAGAAGCTACCAGTTGTTCCACCTCCCGATCTGCCATATCCTCAAGCTCTCCGGTCGTCAGGCAAATCAATCGAACTGACTCGGGGATAGTGAACAGGCTGTCCGACAGCAGATCCAGGTCATGGGTTAGGTAGGGAATGTTCGTGTATTTTAGGGACCGGGTGATCTGTGATGCAGTAATGGCACTGGTACTGTCGCTTCTCCGCTTGATGACCATGGCCAGGGGATCCCCCTCAGGCAGTTCCGGTACGATTACAGTCTGCGGGCTACGGCTGTTGCTGGAACACCCCCCGGAACAACCGCCCAACACCAACAGCAAACCGATGCTCACCACCATAAGAACCTGTAATCTATCCATCGGCCTCACCATTCTCACTGGCATGAATGTTCAGCAGTACATCCCATATAAGGGACTCGCCTGTACGATTGATGAGTTCATAGACGATGACCCCCTCTGTCTCGTAGTAGGTTTTGATTCGCCGATTCTCCATCCGGCGGTATCCTTCGATCCACTGCTCCAGATCCTGCATAACGCTGCCGGAGTTGTACAGAATGCCCTGCTGAATGGCGCCGTAAGGAGGTTTCTCTACAAATATGAAAATACTGGATGGAGGTATGGATTGGGACTCCCGTTCCTGTTCTGGTACCGAAAGCCATTCTCGATATTGCCTGTCGATGTTGCCGTATTCGTCGAGAAAGTAGGTGTAGTTCATAAAATAATGCCGGTTTTTAGCCAGCGTCTGGTCGATTTCAGGTCCCACGGTTGCATATGAGTACGGCAGGTGCGTATTGATAATCTGGTAGTAGGCTTCAAAAAATCCGTTCGGTAGCGTGGAGGGCAGCACCCGGCTAACCTGCAGCCCTCCCTGCAGGTAAAGAACCGCGGCGAGCGAACCCGCAAGGGCCAGTCGTTCGATCCAGGTAATCGCCGCCTTGTGATAACGTATGCCCCAGTTTATAAAGCGCATGGCATTGGCAAAGAACAACCCGAAAAGTATGGAGATCAACAGGGCGTAAAACCCATTTAGTTGGTCCGGGTCCAGGTAATACAGGTCAAACGATATTTCTGGCAGATATAACAGCGAAAGACCGAGGAAAAAAGCCAGTATGATACTTTCGTCAACGGCACCCTTGCCATTATATCCGATATAACGGATGATATTGCCGACCAGCAAAACGGCAGCTGTCAGCGCGTAATACCGGCTTAATTCAGAGAGATCGGTAATCAGCAGGGGAAAATAGCTGTAGACCGTAGTATCAAAAAACCGTTCCCTGAAAAATGAAAGCATGTCAAGATCATAAAACCAAAGGTAACCGACAAACGGCAGCAGCAATCCGCCCGTGCTCGCAAGAATGTAGAAAAACTGTCGTCCCAGTGATCGGAGATAGTTCCTTCTGGGAATCGTTACAGCACAGATAAACATGACCGGAACGAGCACTGCCAGCGCCACAAAAAGGTTGGTAAATGCTGTGGCGAAAACACCCATAATCATATAGAATCGGGGGCTTCGGTATTGCCGGCGGAGATTCCGCACATATATCGTGATGGTGGGAATGGCGAAGCATAGAGCCAGGTCCAGGGAATTACCCTGAATCTGCTGATCCAGCGAAATGGGCAGGAACAGCATGGGAGCCAGCGCGTATATCGACATGGCAAAGATCGGAGCAAGCGGATACTCATTTTTGGTAAGATCCTTCGTACTCCAGAAGACGATGATACATAGAAAAAAGCTGGTGAGGGCCCCCAGAAGGTGTAATATCATCTCCGGGCTGACCTGGGTAAGCATGCTGAACAGGCTGACCAGTGAGTGCATCCCTCCCGGTTCCGGCATGGCGGGAAAATACTCCTGAAGACGCAGATTTTTGATCCGGTTGAGGTGAAGATACCATGATCGGCTCAGGGGTGAAGCATTATCCAGGGCCGGTGCCATGCGGGTTCCCCCACCGACCAGGGCAATGGTAAACGCCATCCAGGCGTAGGGATTTCCCCACCCGAAATTACGGAATCGGTCACGGGCGTACTGCATCCATTCCCGGAAGTTTCGTTTGTGGTACCCCTCGATAAACCTAACGTGTGAGACTACCGTATCCAGCTCAAACCTCTTGAAGTATGTTCGAATCCCCTGCTGACGGTGCCTGACAATATCAACGACAAGCGCCGTAAGCAGTAAAAAAACAACGAAACTGATAAAATCATAGATATGAAACAGCGTAAGCAGGAAGATCGCCAGAATAATGGTGCCCCCGATCCCCACCCAGCTGTAAATGATTTTTTCAACGGCGGGAAGCTCACGGATATGCCGCAGAAACAGCGGGGCTATAAACAGAAAAAGCAGGATAAACCATACCCCGATCCTGAACACGGCAAACAGCGCTTCGAATATGTAGGGCAGGTCAGGCATTGGGGTGCGGTTCAATCCTCCTCTGTTTCGGTTCCCAGCCTGCAGCAACCTTGCCACCCGAGGGTTTGTATCAGTTCGATCGCCGTCGGAACCAGTACCATGTCAAACTGGTTTTCCGCCCGTTCGATGATCTCCTCCTGGAGCAGTTGCAGCCACTCCTCATCGTCCCGACTCTTGTCATCCTGGTTTGATTCAATGAACTCGTTGATAAACTCAAACAATCCGATAATTTTACCCGTCCAGGGGATCTCCTCACCCTCGAGGCCTTGTGGTGTTCCCGAACCGTTAATCCATTCGTGATGAGTTTGTATGCCTTTTTTGACATCTTCGTGAACCGGAAGCGACTCAACGACCATCGCCCCGATAAAGGGGTGTTCCAGTTCCGCCCCCATCGTCATGCGATCGTCCAGCTGCTGGGTGACGATATATCCCACATCGTGCAGTTTTGCCGTAAGGATCAGCCGTTCCTGTTCGTCCGGATCGAGTTCAAAAAGCGACCCGAACCGTTTCGCCAGTTCCATCATGCGGGGGGTGTGGTAGTAGGTGCGTTTGCTTTCCTTCTCTATCGCCCGCAGCATGCGGTAATAGGTGTCGATCAGTTTATCGGTGATTTCGGAGTTCTGCCTGCGGTAGGCCAGAAGATCCCGTAACATCCCGGAAATCCTCGACTCCACATTCAGCTCACCCTCCGGGGGTTCCGGCATACCGAGAAACAGAAATGCACGGGTGGTCTCGGTCCTGCACTGCTTGACCATCACCGGCAGAGACGACAGCTGCGAATCCGGGTTTGTTTCACGGTCGAATTTTGCCTGAATCATCTCGAGGGTGTCATACGGCCCGATCGCTTCCTGCAGCCAGGATATACTCTCCTCTTCCAGCTTGTGCTTGGCAAGGAACTCTATATGTTCCCCCTTCTGCTCAATCATGCCCCCGAAACGGGCATTATTCATCCGGGCCAGGTACCCGATCATCAGGTTTGCGATGCGGTCGATATTAAGGGTGCCGGTCCCCAGGTTGCCGGCCACTTCTCCCGCCCGCTTCTCATAACTGCGGGTCGCCTTCTTGCTGCTCTCCTCGAGGTTCACCAGCCAATTCGAGAGCATCCGCGATACAATCGGCAGTTTAGCCTTGATACTGTCGGGACTCTGCACATAGGGACCCACACAGTACACTCCCCAGGCATGTTCATCGTCGTACAGCGGGATATGTTCGCACTGACCGATGGTATGCGACGAGATGCCGATACTCAGAAAATCCTCGTTCCACGCAATCCGCTTCTCCAGATTTTCAAGCTGCTCTTCATACTCCCGTACCTGTTGTCGCTCTTTTTCCGACAGCTCTTCCCCCGAACCGGCGATATGCCTTATGTTGTCTACCAGCACCTGCCGCCGATAGAGCGTCAGCTTGTTGCCGTTCTCTTTCTTGTATACAAAATGCACCGGTGCATGATACAGCAAGTCTACCCAGCGGACGATGTCGATAAAATTGGGGATCACTTTACGGGAGACATGTTCTGCGGCAAGCGACCAAAACTCAAGTTCCTGTTCGGTATCAAACTCTTCCACAGTGAATGCGTTGGAGAGCCTGCTTGCCACCGTCTGAAAATAGGTTTTTACGTCTTTGATCATAGTTCAATCCCTTAGAATGCGGAATAATAGTAGTAGTCTAGTCTCTTAAAGAATGTTCGTGCCAGCCAGCCGGTCACTACGGCAAACGTCAGGGAGCCGGCCAGTAAACCCATTGCAGCGTATTCCAATGATATCGCTCTGCTGCAAACATAGCCAACGAAAAAATTCACGACCGTCGCAAGGATCATCGGGTACATCACAAACGAGGAGCGGTTCAGCGTAAAAAAGAAGAGCGAGTTCAGCAGTCCGTAGACAAGAAACAGGTATGAAATGCTGGCAATCCAGAACACACGGGGCGTCATCGGGTTAGCGAAAAAATCGCGTATCTCCGGAACGTCTTCGATAAAGACCCTCAGGCTGTTGATACTGTAGTAGGTAATGCCGATAGAACAGACGCCGACCACCAGCAGCAGTACAACCTGTTTCAGGTAAAACGATTTAAAATAGTCGTTGAACAGGTCGATCTGCAGAAACGGAGCCCGCTTTTGTACCGGCAGCATCTGTTTTGAGAAAGAGTGGATACTGTATTCAAGCACTGCAATCGTTAGCACCAGGCTGATGAGGGCCCAGTCCATCCCCAGCTCATACGGGGTATTGAACCAAATAATGTAGGGCGGTGGCGGCGGACCTGCAGACCACGCCAGGATCCGGTCGAGGAAGAGGAACAGGAAGTAACAAAACCCGTAGGTAAAGTAGCGATAGCTGTTATAGTAACGAATCTCGGGGTCCGGAAGCGACTGCTCCTGCTGCTCCTGCCCGGAAAACCGGATTTGAAGGCGGTAATAGAGAACGGCGTACCCAAGAAGAATAACTATCGAGACCGACATGCCGATCCATTGTGACAGGTAGATACCGATATGCAGCAGGTCCATGCCGGCTATCACCACCCCGGTGCCCACAAGGATAGCTGCCAAAATCATCATCCGGTGTTCCATCGCGTAAAGAACACCGGAGGCAAGCAGCAGCAGGCTGATCAGCAGCAGGTAGGCCAGCCCGATCAGCATCATGCCCATCGGGTAGAACGGTATTACGATATTCAGCAGGTATAGCCCGAAGGTAACCAGCAACACCGTTATTACCCCTTTCGTCATGATCTGCCTGGAGGCCTTGAACGCCAGCTGCAGGTTCTCCTCCCCCTTGTATTTGGAAACGTGCCGGCCCAGCGTCTGGACAAATCCGCCGGTGATAATAAAGGCCGCGATCGTGCCGAAAGCGACCATAGTGGCCTGGGCCTCGTTAAATTCGAGCCAGGCCCACAGAGAGTATCGGAACAGTATAACGGCGGCAATCTGGCTGATCATCGGAAGTGAGAACAGCAGCCCGAGTGAATAATGTTTCCCAAAAAGTTTGGCACTCTCCTTGAGTGCCGGTTTTCGGAGCCTCTTGCCCGGTAAATGCTCCTGGTTGCGGTTCCCGTTTTCCCGTTTCAGTTCCTCCTTTATATCATCATATAACCGTTCGGCAAGTTCGAACACGGAATCGCTTTCAAACTGCTCGCGTACATCGACATCCCTCAACCCAAAAGATTCCAGCGTTGCCGCCACCGCCCGGCTGCTTACGGGATTGCCGATCTGCTCCCTGACCTCTTCCCGCAGCTCCGAGATCGATACCTCCCCCGGGGTTATCTCAACGGTATCAGGCATAGACGGTTTCTGATTTCTCTTCAAATTCAACTATCCGGCGTACCGATGGCAGTGAAACACGCTCTTTTATCGGCTCCCGTTCTTTTTGGTGCATCCGTTTGTAAACCTCATAGTAGCGGTTGACCGATTTTTCGATCGTGTATTTTAACAGCACCCGTTCCCGTGCTTTTCGCCCCAAATCAATTCTTAGCTGGTCATCACTCAGCAGTTTGATTACCCCGTCGGCCAGGTCCTGCGGATTTCGTGGCTGACACAGTATACCACATCCTTCCAGCGCTTCGCGTATTCCCCCCACGTCGGTTGCCACAACGGGCCGGGCGCAGCTCATCGACTCGATCACCGTATAGGGGAATCCCTCCGAGATGGAACTGAGAATCGAGATATCGCCCTCGTTAAACAGTTTTTGCGGTGCGTCGTGGAACCCGCCAAATACGAAGTGCTCCCCGAGGTCCAGTTTCCCGGCCAGTTTTTTACACTGTTTGGTGTATCCGGGATCAACATCCAGACCGCCGTATAATATAAACTGCACATCGGGAATATCCCGCCTGACCAGGTCGCAGCAGCGTATCATCGTTTCGATATCTTTCAATGGGAACACGTGGGCTGCCGCTACTACGGTAGGACGTCCTGCCGTGCGGTCCGGCTTCGGTGTAGGCTTGAACAGGTCGGTATCCACTCCGTTGTAGATCGGGTCTATACGCTGCTCTTCCGCCTCGTACAGTGTTTCCCACTTTTTATTGACCGAGGTAACGGGGGCGATGAGGTCGGCATGCGAATAGGCCGCACGCGTGATGTAGGTTCCCAGATCGATCAGCAGTTTTTTGGAGAAGTAGGGGAAATCCTCCCGGCTCACGTTGATCAGGCGCTCGCGGATAAACACCCCGTGATCGGTAAGTATTGACGGTATCCCGTATTCATATTTCGCGGCAATTGAAGAGATGGTGGGGAATCCGGCTATGGTGGAGTGAGTCAGGCTGACATCCGGGATCGGTACGGCCAGCGCCATCATGAAGTGGTAGAGCCAGCGCATGCCGAAGGTCACATCAAAAACCTGTGGTGCCTGTTCCTCGATCTCAAATGCCTCCAGTGCCTCATATTTCTCTTTCAACTGGTCCTTGAATTCGATCCATACCAGCGAATTGGAGAGGGTTTTCTTGTAGTCGAAATAGCGGTAGTATTTCCAGAAGCCGTAGATAACTTCCCCGAATTCGCTGGCCGGCCCTAACGGGTTCAGCAGACCGGAGAGGAAATCACGAAATAACGGGAAGAAATATTTCCTGACTGTTTCGTCGGTGGTACGCCCTTTTCGCTGAATGTGTTCAGAAAATGGCTGATTCCTGTCAAAATATTGAACCGGCTCTTCGGCTCCCCACAACGGCACATGAATAACGGAACGCACATTTTCGGTCAACCGATACCGCGGTTCAACCACGGGATTGCCGGTAATCGCTAGGATCGTAAAATCAACCTTATCCTGCAGTTCACTGCATAAAATGTGAGCCCAGGTGGATACCCCTCCCCCGCTAAATGGGTACGATCCTTCCGTCTGGAAAAGCACATGCGGTTTTTGGCTCACTGTACCACCCGGTTGGTTCTGTCTGTCTGCTGCATGATTGACCTGTACCGTTCAAAAATCGATTGCCATGTGTGATCTGCTGCGACCCGCTCTACCCGTTTTTCGACCTCTTGTCGCCAAAGCTCCGGATCCCGCCAGGTTTGTTCAATAAGTGCTGCCAGCTCGTCAATCCCGGAATCCCGTGCGACAACCCGCGCATATTTGTCGGTTACATCGCCAACGCGCCACCCGAACGGCAGCACCCGCCTGGCCAGGGCTTCGAACAGCACAAGTGGCTGCGATTCGTTGTGGCTGGTTATGCAGAGGGCGTCCATCTGGTCGATATTTTCTGCGGCCGGGCGATTCCATATCATCTTCAGCGAGGAACAGTGTTTGCTCTTGGTAATTACCTTCTGTTTCAGCGCATCCTCCCCGGCATCACAAAGCATCATCAGGGCATCCGCGGTAGGGTCCATTCGTTGGACCAGGTCCAGGAACCGGAGCGGGTTTTTCATTTCCGCACAGCGTCCGATCCATCCAAGAGTTAGTTTTTCTCCCCGCTTTTTTTGGGTTTTCAGCCAGGAGCGTTCGACCCCATTGGGGATGTAGTGCACCTTTTCCGCCCCCAGTTCTCGCTGCTCGCTGATGTTGCATTCGGATACGCTGATTATGGTATCAGCAGCCCTATAAATTTTCCGGGCTATACCCCTAAACATTTGGACTGTATGATGTTTTTGCTCTTTATTTACAGAAATTTTATACCCGCATTCCAGTGCAGCTGCACCGGTAAGCACCTCTTTCCAGTACAGGGCGTGCTCGGTGAGGACCAGCGGTTTGTGATATGTCCGGGCCAGCCTCATCCCGATCCAGCCGGCAAACCCGGTATTGGCGACATGCACGATATCGGAATGTTGAACTGCCCTATCGAGCTGTTTCCGGGTATTCCGATACCACTGTTCAAGCCCCTCTTTCCAGCCCGATTGCAGCCCGGGAGGCGCGATACGGATAAAGCTGGTGACCTGGTCCGGCAGCTGGTAAACAGCCTCTTCGAAAGTTTGCCTGCGATACTGATCCGTGACGACCTGCAGGACCGTGAACCGGTAATCGCTACATGTTGTCACGTACTGATGCACCCACTCGCTA
>JAWVZC010000105.1:0-12131 GCA_033722415.1 Balneolaceae bacterium
CCCAGACCCCGCATTATGGATGTTTATGCATTCATCAATGGTGGAATGCTGTGATTAGTTACGCTTATTTCCTACCTTTTTTAAAATTCATCCGGCTTTTTCCACACAAAGAACAATAATTTATATTGGTTCTTAATCAAACAGGCTTAACTTCCAAATCGAACCTCTCCTGTTCATTAACGAATGCTACAAAACCTACTACTATTGGCAGATGTTCTTTATTAGATTGGCTTTTCCCCTTCTTTTACTTTTAATTCAGATTCTGCCCTTGCATGCACAAAAAGTAAACGCTTCCTATCAGTTGCATATCAGGGAAATCACCTCCCCCATCACCATCAACGGTAAAATGGATGAACGCATCTGGCAGCAGGCCGAAGTCACCACAAATTTCCATATGATAACCCCCATGGATACCAGCGATGCCAGGCTTCGTACCGATGTGCGCATGGCCTATGATGATAATAACCTGTACCTAATCGCCATCAATTTCAAGGGAGAATCGGATCCCAATGTGGTTGAATCCCTTCGCCGCGACTTCAATTTTGGCAACAATGATAATTTCCTGCTTTTCATGGATCCCTTTGACGATCAAACCAACGGTTTTTCCTTTGGAGCCAATGCCGAAGGAGCCGAATGGGACGGGCTCATGTACGATGGCAGAAGTGTGAACCTCAGCTGGGATAACAAGTGGGTTTCGAGAGTGACAAATTATGAAGATCGCTGGGTTTTTGAAGCGGCCATCCCCTTCAAAACCATCCGGTATGACGAAGATATCACCAAGTGGGGCATTAACTTCAGCCGGTACGATCTGACCTTCCAGGAGAAATCCGGCTGGGCCCCCGTGCCCCGGCAATTTCCCTCGGCTTCTCTGGCCTATACGGGAAACCTGATCTGGGACAAGCCCCCTCCCCCCGCGGGACCTAATATCTCGGTGATCCCCCATGGCTTGGGAGGGACCAGTCATGATTATCAGGGGTCGGGCGATACTTCTTACCGCCGGGAAGCAGGGGTGAACGCCAAGATCGGCATTAACTCTTCAATGAATCTGGACCTGACGGTTAACCCGGATTTTTCCCAAGTCGAGGTGGATAAACAGATCATTGACACCGAACGGTTTGAACTCTTCTTCCCTGAAAAGCGCCAGTTCTTCCTTGAGAATGAAGATCTTTTTGCCAGTTTCGGCACCCCTACCATCCGGCCTTTCTTCTCACGAAGGATCGGCCTGGAAGCCCCCATCATTTTGGGCGGTCGCCTGAGTGGTCAACTGAACCGCAACTGGCGGCTGGGAGTCATGAATATGCTGACCGAGCGGGTCGACGCTCAGCGCATTCCCTCCCAAAACTTCTCTGTTTTTGCCCTGAAACGGCGGGTGGCTGACCGCTCAAACCTTGGATTAATCATCGTAAACAAAGAATCTCTGGGTGAACTTTACCAGACGGAGGACAACACCACTGGTGCTTCCCGCTATAATCGAAACGTGGGTATTGAATATGATCTTGCCACTGCAAACAATCTGTGGAACGGTAATTTTACCCTTTTGAAAACCTTTTCCTCGCAATCCTCCGGCCACACCTTTAGTCATTCCACCAGCCTGCTGTACTCCGATGGAAACTGGGAAGCACAATGGGCTCACGACTATGTAGGAGAAGACTTTACCGCTGAAACCGGCTATGTTCCCAGAAAAGGGTATATCCGGACATACCCGGAAGTGGGTTACCTGTTTTTTCCCAGTACCACTTCCATTTTAAGTCACGGCCCCACAATAAGCACCTCCTACTATTTCAGCGAATCATTCCGAAATACCGATTATGAAAACAAGCTGACCTATAACATCAATTTCAGAAATGGGAACACCTTGGACGGTTGGGTATCCAACCAGTTTGTTGAGCTAATTGATCCTTTTGATCCGACCAATGCCTCCGGTTATTTCCTGGAAGCAGGCAGCCGGCATCACTGGAAAAATGTAGGGATGGAGTTTACTTCCAAGCCCCAGAGCCTGTATACCTACGGTTTCTCCGTCCAAAAGGGTGGTTTCTACGCGGATGGAAAGCGTTTCTATGCCTCAACCCAGATGGGGTATCGATTTCAGCCATATGTCAACATCTCGGCCAACATCAGCTACAATCATTTAACCCTTCCTGAACCATGGTATCAAATGGACTTCTGGCTCATAGGAACCCGACTGGATATCACCTTTACCAAAAATATCTACTTTACCACCTTCACCCAATACAACGAACAGTTGGACAATGTGAATATCAACAGCCGCTTTCAGTGGCGTTTTCAACCCGCCTCTGATCTGTTCATTGTCTATACCGACAACTACCTGCCGGGCTCATTCTCGGTCAAAACACGATCCCTGACGGTCAAATTCACCTATTGGTGGAATCTTTAGGAACAAAGATAATTACTCTTGCTGCAGCAAACCGCTGACAGGGCACTACCCGATTTCCTGACCGGATTAGGACCCTTCACATAGCTCGTATCTGCCTCCTGAAATGGGACATGGTACAATCCGTCATCATTTGGAAGAACGCGGGGGCTTGGAATTAATGGTCAGGTTATCCGGCACCAGGGCTGGATCCGAATTCAGCTCCCTAATGCAATATCACCGCTGGAACCAAATCCCCCTACGGGTCTGAACCTTTTACCAAGGGTGCGATATTTTCATATTGAATGGTCAGTCAATGGGCCGATATATGTTGGTTAATGGCCTTTCCAAATAATCACGGTAGCACCTGAACCGTTTCTATTGTATAAAGTCCCGGACCTCCGCTTGAAAAGGCTCAAGAATTGCTGAGAAGTAACAGAATTAAATCAAAGCAATATAGACAGACGGATACACCCGCTATTTAACGAGCGTTGCCGAATGTGGCCTTTGTGATCGTAACATGACCACTAGAAGTACAAAGAAGTCCAGTGGCAAGAAGTATTACTACTACAAATGCCAAAAAAGAATCGCGAAGGAAATACAGAATACCATGCCCCTAAACTCTTATCTGTCTCCTCTCTCGATAACTTTGTGTTCAATACGTTTAAACTCCTTTTTGAGGAGCCTGAAATACTCAAAGCAATAAAAAAGCGATCCAAGTTCGAAGGCCAATCACAGATTGAAATATTAGGAAAGAAAATTAAGCGATTGAATCAAACTGGTTAAATCAACTACAAACGAGATCACCAATACAAAATCTCTTTTTCCAGAGACGCGGGAGACCGATCAAAAGACAATAAATACTAAATCATATCAGAAAATTCTCAAGCAATTTATAGAGCAGTGGAAAAATGGAGATCCCGATGATCGTGAAGACCACATCAAAGCATTGATAAGTAGGGTTACCTCCAACGTAGATCGAGATAAAACTGGTACTATTGAGGTGGAGTATATCGCTGAAAAAAGTTGGGGTGGAATGGCCTAAAATAGAAAAGTGCGAATCTGGGAGTGAAAAGTCACTTCCAGTTCGCACTTCGTCTTTTATGGCTCCCCGGGTAGGATTCGAACCTACGACCCAGCGGTTAACAGCCGCTTGCTCTGCCACTGAGCTACCGAGGAATGTGGCTCTTAGATCAATATGTCAACCGTTTTCGAGAGCACACAAATATAATGGATTGTGGTGACTCAAGTCAAGACGAATTTGGAACTTTTTTAATAGTTCACTGTTTCCAGTATCAGTCCTTTTGCCTGGGCGCCGTGCCCGCTGATATCCGTTCTCGGTTCCTGTAACAGTTGTTTAAATTCGGCGATGGTTCGGTTTCCTTTTCCAACTTCAATCATGGTGCCAGCCAGGCGACGAACGAGGTGATGCAGAAAGCGATTAGCTTCAATATGATAACACACCAGGTGCCCTTGTCTGCTGAATTCCGAGGTTAAAACCTCACATTTGGCATGCTCCTGATCGGCGTTCGATTTCACAAAACTTTCAAAATCGTGCACACCACAAACCATGGCTGCACATTCATTCATAGCATCGAAATCCAGGTCATTGAGCACCATCCCGGCATGGCGATGCCGCAGCGGGCTTGGGCGGGTGACAAATTGATATCGATAGCGGCGGCTTTTCGCATCAAAACGTGCGTGGAAGTCATCGGGAACCTCGACAAGTTGATACACCGCGATATCCCGCGGTAGTACTCCCAACAGTGCGTAACACAGTTGATCCGAAACCAGGGGCTCCGGAAAATCGAAATGGGCCACCTGTCCCTCGGCATGTACACCGCTGTCGGTACGCCCTTGTCCAACAATATTGATCGGTTGCTGCAGTATACGCGACAGGGCGTCTTCGATCTCTTTCTCCACTGTCGGCCCCTCCGGCTGACGCTGCCAACCGAGGTAGTTGGTGCCGTCATATTCGATCGTAATTTTATAACGGGGCATTTGTCAAGATTAGAAACGGAATTTAACGTTTGCAACGAGTCCGGAATTAGACACCGGTATTATATGTAATGATGCCGAATCTTGTTGATCTTTCATCTTTCGCGCCCTGTTGTAAGCGCTGATGGCACTAATCACCCTGTTCACCACCATCAGCGAAAGCAGGACGGGAAGCTGCTGTTCCATATTCTCAAACCGCTCACGAAGATCGCTGTACTGCTGCCGATCCCCGGTTCCGGTCCAGTTCCAGCGATTCTGCGGGAGGTCGGCATAGAGCTGATCCCAGTTTCTGGCCCGCTGCTGGTAATCATTGTATGACTGAAGGTTGTCAAAATCACCCACGGCAAGACGAAAGGAACGGCTTCTGTCTGCAATGGATATATTCGCCCGTGTTTGGGCGTAGCTGTACCAGTTCTGACGAAGATTTTTGGAATGTACCGATAACCCGATATACGACAACACCAATACTGCTTCTGAAGCGAGGTGGTACTGCCCCCGGGTCCAGTCAGTATCATTGATATGGTGGTGCCCCCACCCTGGTACCGCCATGGATTTCAGAAACGCCACTCCCGGGTCGGGTGTGGGGTCCGGGGGAGCTTCAGCATCCTGAGATAACGCTCCCCTACCGAACAGCAGCATGAGTACTAAAAAAAAGAGCGAAGTTCTCATACCGAGACCAGGTCTGGTTATGTTTGGCGCTCGCGCTCCCAGTGACGGAATATCGAAATGCTGAAACCCGCCATAAGCAGGAAGGTTCCAAGCCAGACGACCGAAATGAACGGTTTCTCTTCTGCAACGAGCAGTACCCACTCCTCCTGCGGTTCGGCATCAATACCGTGGATCTTGAGCTCAATCTTGCCTGTCGATGGATCAACACTGGTAAACTGTACAAAGATATCCCTGCCGGCGAGCTGCACGGGAGGTGCATAGGTCCAGCTTTTCCCCTCTTTCTTGTAGATGGCAAACAGCGGGTTTAGCGTATCCTGCACGGCTGTAGCCCGGTGAGATATCTCGAGATTGGCACGTACAGCAATAACAGTGCTGTCCGGGAGCGATTCTGTGTCTGCAGGCCGGTAGTCGGAGAATGCCAGTCGGTAGCCTCCCATCTCCAGCGATTCTCCCCGGCCCATCTTAATAGTCTGCACATTCGTGGAATCTTCCTGGCCTGCAGAAGCGGATGCGGGCTGCATGGATGACTGGTTATTGCTCTGTTTAACCTGCTCGTTTTTCTGCTCCACGTATGAACTTCCTGCTACATACAGGTAAATATCACTGAATAACCCGGTATAGACATCCGGGTCGACCGACCATTCAATGCGGTTGGCCGATGAACTGGAAAGCATCGGGTATACCTCGGGAAGCAAGGTAAATTGACGGCCGTCGCCGTCGACCGGTTCAAACTTGATCCTGTACTGCTGCTGACCCGGACGTTCCTGGTTCGCGAGGGTATACCCTTCATAGGTTACCAGGTATTTGCCATTGACCACCTTCGGCTCGTTGAGATTCAATTCGATAAAATTAACCGGCTGCCGTACCGGTATTCCCTGATCATCCGTCACCTTGCCCTCGGCGATCGCCTGGTTGTAGTTTCGGGTCGACATATCCAGGAGATGGCTGTTGTAGGCCGATGATGCAAGTATCCCCAGCAGTAATATCCCGAACCCGAGATGGGTGACCGTACCGCCGATAAGTTTTGGGTTTTTCATTACCAGCCGGACCATCATAAAGCCATTGCCAATCACTGCGAACCAACCGGCAAGGATGTACACCATGTAATAGATGTTACGTACGTTGCCGAGCATCATGGAGGCCAGTGTCAGCACACACGTTATGATAACGGGCCAGGTGAGGTCGCGTGCGAGGGATTCTGCATCCTGGCGTTTCCAGAACAGGTACTGCCCCAAAACGGTCATCAAGGCCGCCAGAATGGCCAGGGGCATCGTCCATTCGTTGTAAAAGCTGATCTCCGGCGGTGTGGGATTGGCTTGAAACAACCGGCCGATTATGGGGGAACTGGTGCCAAGTATTATTACCAGTCCGATAAGAAACAGCACCAACGCCCCGGCGAAAGTCATAAATTCGCGACTCAGAAATTTCGACTCATTCTGCTGTTTCGGCAACCTGTTATATCGATACACCAGCAAGCCGATACCCACCCCGGTAACGATCACCATGAAAGCAAGCAACTGGTTATAGAGGCCCAGGTCCACGAAACTGTGCACCGAGGAATCCGCCAGGATGCCGGATCGTGTTAAAAATGTTTCATAAACGATCGCCACATAGGCCAGGATGGCAAAGATAATCGAGGCTTTTTGGGAGGTGGAACTCTTCTTCTGGATCACCATCGTGTGTATGCCGGCAGTTCCAAACAGCCAGGGAACGAGCGAGGCGTTCTCGACCGGATCCCATGCCCAGTACCCACCGAACGAGAGGGTTACATAGGCCCAGTAGCCGCCCAGGAAGATAGCGGTCAGCAGAGCCACATTGGCCCCGAGGGTCCACGGCAACGCCGGGTGCACCCACTCGTTGTACTTCTCTTTCCAGAGAGCGGCCATCGCAAAACAGTAAGGTACCGTCATCATGGCAAATCCCAGGAAAAGGATCGGCGGGTGAATCATCATCCAGGGGCTCTTCAGCAAGTCGTTCAGACCCTTGCCGTCAGCGGGGATAAAATCGGGATTGGCCTGGATAAACGGCGCATTCGGCATCTCCTCGGCCAGGGTGCGAAACGGAGAGGCGCCCAGCTGGATATCCCCGATCGGAATACCCACGATCATCGATATCAGAAACACCTGGGTAAGCGTCAGGAAAAACAGCACGGGCCCGCGGTAGGGTTTGCGGGTCCATTTCATCAGCCCAAGCCCGATGAAAAAGGAGAACAGGATCCATACCATGAAACTGCCCTCCTGTCCGCCCCAGAACGCAGATACGAGATACTTCAGCTGCAGGTCGCTGCTTGTGTAATTGTACACATAGTAATACTGGAACTGGTGGTTCAGAATCAGGTATATCAGCAGGGCTGAAGCCGCGACGATGAGCCCCCCTTTCAGGCCGAACAGCCAGTTCGAAATTCGGTAGTATCGGTTTTCACCACGTGACGAATATAAAAAGTAGCCAATACACGCCAGAATACTCGCGGCGAATGCAGCATAGAGCAGTATTTTACCGGCTATTCCGATCATAAAATCTCAATTTATTTATTTCAGGCTTGGCTTACAGGCGAGTTACAGGGTTGCCAAAATTTAGTTAGCACCATGAACGGTTGTTACCGGGATTCCCGTTTCCGGATGACGATTTTCCACAATGTCGTGCAAGACCACCCGCGTTCCCCGGAAATTCCTGATCATGAACTGGCTCTCTCAAATTCAGCCTCATCGACATTGTTATACTTCGAAGGGCATTTCATAAGCATGTCATTGGCGTAGAACACCTCATTTTCCATCTCGCCGATAACCACCAGTTGGTCAGCCTGTTCAAAATTGTTCGGTTTGGGTTTCGGGTACACAACCCGCCGCACATTCCCGTCCTGATCTTTCATAAAAAATGTAAACTGTTTGCTTTCCATTGAAAAGCCATAATCCCTGGAACTGTCCCACTGCCCCACCACGTGGGCCCCCTTCATACCTTCGGCCTGTTCAAAATTGACATAGGTACTGATGCTGTTGCCAAAGTTGTACATCAACAGGGAGGTAAAACCAACAATGGCAACGATACCGATAATGACTTTGGGTTTCATAGGTCTAGTCTGTGTGTTCTTTCGTTACTTGTTCTTCCAGCTTGCTCACTTTGTTATCCAGGCGAACAATGAAAAACAGCAAAAGGAACCAGATGATGAGGCTTACACCCAACACAATAAAAATCAAATCGTTGGAGGCCGCAATCTGAATGAACGCGTTTGCATTTTCAAATCCGCCGGCCGCTTCCCACTTTTGCGCATAGGATTCAGTCAGCGTATCTGCCTTGCCAACGCTCGTCAGCGTGTCTTCTTGTACCTTGGCCAGGAAATTATTCATACATGAGTTTCTTCCAGCAGATGTTTTACGTTCTTGTAGCGATTCAGGATATCAATTAACCAGATTGAGAGTCCGATAAATCCGACAACGGCCGGGTAAAAAATATAACGCAATTCGGGTGCCGTAATTTCACTGAACGCGGGATTTCCTTCTGCCCCGGGGTGTAAACTCGGCAGCTGGCGCGGTACAATATACAACAGAAATGGGATTGTTGTTGCTGCAAACACATTATACACTGCCGAAAGCTTTGCCCGTTTTTCCGGATTGTCGAAAGCGGTACGCAACACAAAGTAGGCCACGTAGATCATCATTGCCAGAGCAGATAAATTCATTCTCGGTTCGGCAAATGTCCACCAGGTACCCCATGTAAAACGTGCCCAGAGTGACCCGGTAAACAATCCGCACAGGCCAAACAGAAGACCCACCTGGGTGGCAGATTCCGCTTTCCTGTCAATTTCCAGCCGGGGATTGTTCAGGTACCGGACACTATAAACGAGCCCTGCCCCGAAACATACGGCCATGGTAAACCACATCGGTACATGCAGGAACAGGTTCCGGGCCGACTCCTGGAGAATCGGAATCTCCGGAATGGGAATTAGGAACCCCGCAACCAACACCGCTGTCATCCAGGCGGCCACTACATATTTCCACGCCTTGAGTTTCATAGGATATCGCAATAAATCTCGCCTTCACCAACTTTGATATGCGCGCCAGCATGCATGCAACATGGGCCCGTATAAAGACTGGTAATATACGAAAGAAATGCCAGAAATTTGAACGGTGGTCGCTTAGGTTTTGCTAAATTTTACCTAAGTTCCAACAAAACATGTTCACCAGAAAATTCCATCTCCTGACCAATAAGCCTGTTGTTATGACTGCTGATAATGATCCCAAAGAAATCCGGCTGACTCCTTCATGGAAACAATACTTTTGGAGCTACCTGCTGTCAATCCTGACAATACCGATCGGCATAGGAATTGTTGTACTCTATCTCGTCAGAAAAAGGCATCTCAGCGAACGCTACCGGGTAACCGATACTCAAATCACTTCGGTTGACCAGAAGTACCACCGGAACATCGACCTGGTAAATATCGAAAACGTCAGCGTCACGCAAAGCTGGACCCAGGAAAAACTGGGAATTGGCACTATCGAGCTGCAAACCTCGGCAGCGACGATGCAACTGCTGGGCATGGAAAACCCATACCGGCTGAAAGAGACGATTGAAGCGGCAATTGCTGCAGAAAGAAAGAAACGGGAGAAAAAGAGCTTCCGACGACACCCGGACCCCAAGCACAAGCCCGGCTCCATGGACAAAATCGATTATCTTACAGGTCTATGGCAGCAGGGGCTGCTTTCTGAAGAGGATTTTGAGGACCAACGAAAAAACTACGAATAACAACAAGTGACGGTACTCCCCTTTCCGGAGTAAAGCGGACCATCTCCTCTGCCGGTACCGATCCCTTCACACACTGTTATTTTGCCTGCCACTTGCAGACGAGGGATTCAAACTCCTTCTGGATATCCTCAGTCCGGTTTTCGGCGTACCACTTATGCAGTTTTTTCGCCCACTCTTTCCGGGGATAATTATCGATCCACTCATCGTAAACCAGGTGTTGTGCCTCTTCCGGGCGTGGCCCCCAGCTTCCCAGCTCCTCGAGCGTTTCGACATCCAGTGCGATCAGCTTGGGAATAGAACGGGCGCCGTTGGTCTCATACTCGTCCATGATATCCTCATGACGGTGACGAAGGATGAACCGCAGGTCAACGCGTTCTGACTGCTCCGCCATTTTATTAATCACCGGCACGTTCTGTGCCGCATCACCACACCAGCCTTCGGTCAATACCAGCCATATCATGTCGCGATCGAGCTCTTTTAGGGTCTTCTTAAGGCTTTCACGGATCTCTGTTCGTTTGTCCAGCCGGTTCATACGGTGAACATTCATCTTGGTATACTCGGTTAACGCCTCCGACTGGTTTTCTCCGGTTACCTTGTCCTCTTCAAGCAGATCATCGATCAGTTTCCTGTACTGGTCATAGTTCAGGGCGTTTTCGACAATGTCAGGAGTAATCAGTTGTTCTGCAGTCTGTGCCATAATATGGTTGAAATATCTTTTTCTGAATTGTGTTGAATTGATAGATAGCAAATAAAGCCAACATCTTACTTCCGGATGTCAAAGCAGTACAACATCCAGGTAGTGTTTCAGCCAGATACCGCCAGTCAAAAACAGGACAAAGGCCAGCGAGGTTCCATATTTTATGCGCATCACCCGGTCATAGTCGCTTGACTGGAGAGTCAGCCGACTCAGAAGGTGATTCACAGTACCGGCGGTGAGTCCGCCCAGCACCATGAAACCGGCCCCCACCCAAATAGTCTTTACCGCAAGGGCAACGGAGAGAAGCAGTATGCCCGTACCGAAAGCAGCACGGAAAAAGGTGAATACCGCATCCCGCCCGAAATATACGGCGAAGGTCTGGTCGCCGCGCCTGCGATCCTCCTCCACTTGGTAGACCTGTGAGGTGGGATACAGGCTTAATATGACCAGTCCCACCCCGATGGAGGCGAGCAGTGCGACAGGTTCGAATCGGCTACCCGCAGCCAGGTACCCGAGCAGGAATGAGTTGGTGCCCGTACTGACACCGATGGCCACAAGGCTATGCACGGGCTTGCCTTTCCAGCGGGCATGCGGGGTTGAATAGAGCCAGAAAAAGATCATGCTGGTAACATAAATCAGGGCGAACCACGGACCGGATAATGACGCCAGCCCCAATCCCACAAACTGGATAACGAGCGAGGCCGTCCACATCCAGCGGTTCATGGGGGGTGGGTGCCGGAGTCCGCCTACGGCACCCTCATCCTTGTCCCACCATGAATTGTACGCAGTGGCACCGCCAAACAGCAGCAGGTGCACATTCAAAAACTGGAAGCCAAATTGCGACCAGCTCATGCTTTCCTGGAACAATCCGCCCATCAGGTATCCCCCCGACAGGATAAATACCTGGTAATGCCACCTCAGGTGAACGATGAAATGCCAGATCTGTCTCTTGATAGTATGTGAATCAGCGGCTTGCAAAATAATATTTTAACCTAATGGAAATTAACAGGATACCGTCTGTGAAATAATTTGACAACGATCTTCGAAATCTGTCTCTTCATGCACCCGGTATTTTAACGGGCAGGATTTCACCTTGAAAATAGTACAATATTAGCTATCGACCAGCAACAATTGAAATTGTACCCGCATGGATGACAACCGCTGACAAATATGATATCTTTGGGGCTATGGGTACTACTACAACACGTACAGCAGAATCGGGTTTTATCACGACATCAATACCGAAAGACCGGTGGCAGCGGGAACTGCGGGAACATAAGCAGAGAATTTCAGAACTGATCGACGAGTACCTGGCGCGCCGGCAACGACACGAGAAAGACCCGGTGATCGACTTCCTGTTCGAGTATTACGCATTTCGCCCCTCACACCTGAAGCGCTGGTCGCCCGGTTTCGGCCGGTTGCTTGAAGGGGAAGACTTTGAACCGCTTGAAATCAGTGAATGCAAAATTACTTCCGATGGCGCTTTCCTGGATCCTCGCCTTTTCGCCGATAACCGAAAAAACGCTGTTCGCTGGATCCTGCAAGTTCTGGAAAATGCGTCAAAAAAACAGCCCTCCTTTGGCTGTTTCGGGATGCACGAGTGGGCCATGGTTTACCGCACCGATACCATTCGCCACTCCCAGGTGCCGCTGCGGA
>JAWVZC010000106.1:0-12100 GCA_033722415.1 Balneolaceae bacterium
GCCGTTTATTTTCGCGACTGCTTCAAGCACGCATTCGAGAATCGCGAGAAGGGGAAAATTAAGGTATCGGCAGAGCACGATAGTGAAGGTGACCTGATCATACTGCGTGTGTCTGACAACACCCGCGGTTTACCAGGGGAATTTATCGTGGGAAATTCAGGCAAGCTGGGAACAAGATTGATCAGCCAGTTAACCAAACAGCTTGACGGGGAGTTGAGCGCTTACAACGATGGTGGTGCGGTCGTCGAGATATCGTTCAGGAGGAGCGGAAAAACGGGGCCGGGAAACAGCCATCTCACTGATCGGTAAAAATGGCGGAAAGTATTTGGCGGGCCACATCATTCTTGGTTCCGGTTAACTGTTGCTCGCTGCCGTTACCGATCAGCAGCACCTGATTTGTATCAACCGCAAATCCCGAGTCCGCTTCCGAAAGGGAATTGGCAACAATCCAGTCGATATTCTTTTCTTTCAGCTTTCTTTTGGCATTTTCTGCCAGGTTTTCGGTCTCCATGGCAAAGCCGATTAGTGTCTGACCTCCTCTTTTTCGGTTACCGAGCCAGGACAGGATATCCTGCGTCTGCTCCAGGGTAATCTGTGAGGCGGCATCCCCTTTTTTAACTTTTTGGGGATGAAATTCGGCGGGGGTGAAATCAGATACGGCCGCCGACATGATCACTACATCTGCGTTGGCATGGGCCTGAACCTGTGTGAAGAGTTCTTCTGCCGATTCGATCTCAATGGCATGCATACCCGCGGGGGGGGCGAGGTGGACCGGACCGTGGATTAACGTAATATCCGCTCCCATCTGTTGAGCCGCCATCGCCATCGCAAACCCCATTTTCCCGGTGCTGGGGTTGGAGATGAATCGCACCGGATCGATATGCTCGCGGGTGGGACCTGCGGTTACCAGCACTTTTTTGCCCTTCAGCGGCCCATCATCTGCTTGAGTATCAGAGAGTATTTTGCCAATCCGCTGTATGATGGTTTCCGTATCCGGGAGTCGTCCCTTCCCCTCGAGTCCACTGGCCAGGTACCCCGTTTGCGGTTCCAGGATGTGATAGCCGTACTCCGCCGCTTTCCCGATATTTTCCTGCGTGGCCGGAGCCTGGTACATCTCGCCGTCCATGGTCGGGCAGAGTAGCAGCGGACAGCGGGCAGCCAATACGGTAGATGTGAGCATGTTGTCCGAATGGCCATGCACAATTTTCGCAAGGGTGTTGGCGGTACAGGGGGCAACCACGAAAATATCAGCCCACTCTCCCCACGTGATATGACGGGTCCAGCCTTCGGGTGCGGCATCCGCTTCAGGGAAAATTTCTACCGGAACTTCATGCTTTGACAGGGAGGCAAACGTTTCGATTCCGACAAAACGGGTAGCGGAGGGCGTCATGGTAACCCGGACATCGGCCCCCGCTTTTTGAAGTTCTCGCAAAAGAAAAGCAGCCTTGTAGGCTGCAATTCCACCGGTTACGCCCAGGATGATGCGGGTACCGGCGAGCATCGGCTACTCCTCGTCCTGCGGATACCGGAAATAGATCTCGCCGCGCTTCATTTCCTCCACGGCGCGCTGTGTGGCATGCGGCAGCTTCTCAAATTCCTTGGAGATGTTTTCCTGCTCTTCGTTGAAGGAGAATTCGTCATCGTCTTCAAATCCTTCAAAATATTTCAGCTTTTCATCCAGCTGCAGCTTCTCCTGGGCCGCGAGCTGGCGGGCTCGTTTCGACATGATGACAATCAGTTCATACTGGTTGCCGGTGTCTTTGTTTAGCTTCTCAATGTCCAGTGTTTGTATCGACATATAATGGTATTCTCTGCGTTAACGGATAAATTTGGTGATAATCTGTTTGACCTGCCTGTAAGCGTCCTCCAGGTCGTCATTGATAACAACGTAGTCAAAGGCGTCAGCGTATTTCAATTCTTTTTCAGCCTCTTTCAGTCGGGTTGCCACCTGATCGGGGGTTTCCGACTTCCGGTTCACAAGCCGTCGCCTGAGTTCCTCCATCGAGGGTGGTTTGATAAATACGGCCACCGCGTCTGAACCGTACATTCGTTTAACGTTCATTGCGCCTTTCACCTCGATATCAAGCAGGGGAAAATACCCAGATTCCACAAGTTTATCAACTTCGGAACGCAGCGTGCCGTAGCGGCTGTCTCCATAATGTTCCCACTCCAGGAACCCGCCGTTATCTATGAGCCTGTCAAACTCTTCATCGCTCAGGAAATAGTACTCCCGGCCATGCTTTTCCCCGGGTCTCGGGTCCCGGGTTGTGGCGGAGGTGGAGAACCTGACCTCCTGAATATCGTCAAGCAGCATATTGGCGATGGTGGTTTTGCCGGACCCGCTGGGTGCTACGATAATGATAACTTTACCTTTTTGGGCAGTGTTTTCTGGCATCGGGGTCGGTAAAAGCTTGGCTGTTTTTAATCTTGTTCTGTTGTGGTTGTTACCGGGTGGAACCGGCACTGCAATCTAAACAACGCTCTGTTGTCGGGGTAATGTCATCCGCGGTACCCGCTCCGGATACCCGGTGCATCGGTTTTGTACACGGCGATGATCGCCTGTCGCGGAACTCTCATCACTCCCCGTACGGAAAAAAACGTTCGGAGAACTACTCCACATTTTGGACCTGCTCGCGTATCTGTTCCAGGTTTTCCTTGGCGTTGACCACGTGTTGCGAAATTTCCGAACTATTGGCCTTGGAGCCGATGGTATTGATTTCCCGGTTTATCTCCTGTGAGAGGAAATTCAGGCGGCGGCCGACCGATTCCTCCTGTTGCAGGGCCTCCCGGAAAAACTTGATATGTGACTGCAGGCGAACAATTTCTTCGGTGATATCCATCTTGTCCGCCAGTATGGCGACCTCCATCTCCAGCCGGTCCGGGTCCAGGGAGTCGTCATCAATCAGGTTTTGCAGGCGCTCTTTCAGCCTGGCGCGGGCTTCATCCGCCCGGTCTTTGGTGAGTACTGCAATTTTGTCCAGCAGGTCTTCGATATTGTCGACGCGGAGACGCAGATCCTCTTCCAGCTGTTTTCCCTCCTGCTGCCGCATCCGGTTGAGCTGCTTCATCGCTTCGACGGAGGCCTCCCGGGAGAGCTGCCAGATTGTTTCCAGGGTCTCCTCGTCCTGCTCCCGGCTTACAAAAATATCGTTGAAAGACATCAGGTTGCGCAGTGTTACCGGCTGGTCGATATTGGCCGAGCTTCGCAGATCCTCGAGGAGCTGCTTGTATCCTTTAACCAGTTTTTCGTTGAATGTGACTTCGGGGGTCCCTGTTTCGGCCTGGTTGAGACGAACCGTCAGATTGAGTTTACCCCGGTTGATGTGCTGTTGAATAACCTCTTTCAGGTCGAGTTCCCGGTCCTGGATCTCCTGGGGGAGCCGGATCGAGACGTCGAGGTACCGGCTGTTTACCGCCCGAACCTCGGCTGTCAATGCAAAGCCGCCGGCGGAGGCTTCACCGCGGCCGAATCCCGTCATAGATACTATCATATAAAAAGGTCTTGAGGAAAAAGTTATTAACGTGGGAAACGATATTGAGCCTAAAATAATAAAGTAGGCGGTACTACAAAATGCAATATCCCGGTTGACCCGGGATGTGCAAGCCTGCCTGCATTTCACCGTCCGTTACACACTGTGCAAGTATTTTCGGTCTTGGTATCAGTGTAACTCACTGTATTTTAGCATATTACAAGAAAATAAATTAATTCTCGTCAAAAATGCAGGCTAGCCAAGTACCTCATTTTTGACCCGCTCACCGAGCTGGTCCGCCTCTTCGGCGGTTTTTGCCTCGGCGTATACCCGGATGATCGGCTCGGTATTCGATTTTCGCAGGTGCACCCAGCCAGCGTCAAAATGGATTTTGACTCCGTCGGTGGTTACCGGGTCGCGATCGGCATATATTTCCAGCGCATTCCGGAGCACCCTGTCCCCGTCGATGCCGTCAAGCTGCAACTTTTTCTTTCGGATATGATATCGGGGCAGGCTCTGCCGGTACTCTTCGAGGGTAATATCACGTTCGGCCAGCATCTGCAGGATCATGGCCACCCCCACCAGGGCATCGCGCCCGTAATGCAGGTCGGGATTGATGACACCGCCGTTTCCCTCTCCTCCGATGACCGCATTAACCTCCTGCATTTTCTTAACCACGTTGATCTCTCCCACGGCAGAGCGGTAACACTGCTGACCATATTTTCGGGCGATGTCATCTGCTACCTGGGATGAGGAGAGATTGGTGGCCACGTTTCCTTTTGTATGATCCAGAATGAAATCAAATGCCGCCGCCTGGGTGTTTTCTTCACCGAACAGCGCACCGGTATTTGTTACCAGCGCCAGCCGGTCGGCATCCGGATCGGTGACGATGCCAAGATCGCACTCCTCGTCCCTGACCAGCGAGCAGATCTCCTGCATATGCTCCGGCAGCGGTTCCGGATTATGGGCAAAAATGCCGGTGGGATCTTCGTTAATGGAATAGACGGTGTTGACTCCCAGCGCTTCGAGCAGCGGGGGCAGTGCAATGCCGCCGGTTCCGTTTACCGGGTCGATGGCTACCGTGAAATCGGCTTCAGCAATCTGTTCCGGATTGATGTAGGGCAGGGCAAGAATCTCCCTGATGTGATGTTTTAGGGCATTTTCATCAGTAACTACCCGGCCAATCGTCTCATACTGCTGGTAATCGAATTCCTTCTCTTCCGATATGGCGATGACTCGCTCGCCCTGCCGGGCATCCAGAAATTCACTTTTGCCATTCAGCAGTTTCAGGGCATTCCATTCGGCGGGATTGTGGCTGGCGGACAGGATGATTGCACCCGCGGCTTCATGCTCCAGTACAGACATCGCAACGGTGGGTGTGGGAACAATTCCGACTTTTACCACATCGCACCCTGTCGATTGCAGGGTAGCCGCAACGATATCTTCGCAAATCTGGCCGGTTACCCGCGTATCGCGTCCCACGACCACGGTACCTTTGTTGATCCAGGTACCGAATGCGGCGGTGAATTGTGTAATGTTTTCTGGTGTCAGGTCGGTTCCGAAAACGCCCCGGATACCGGAGACGGAAATCATTAAAGCCATGATATTATGGTATGTAAAGTTGGTTAATTTTCAATTGTGCTATTTCGTAAATTTCAAATAAAGAAGAAACACCGAATGAGTGAAACCTGGACGGCTGGAATACTCCGTACACCCCACTGATTAAACACGGCCTACTCGCTTCACCCATGTGCTGTTGTTTTATGCGAGATGATCCCCAATAGGATGGAGTAAAGGTCACGATTCCTTATCCGGTTTCCAGGTAGTTTCTTTGGTACCGGCCAGTTTGTTCTCATAGCGGGCGGCAACAAACAGGAGGTCGGACAAACGGTTAATATATTTAATTACGTACGCAGAAATTTGCTCATCTTTCCCGCACCGTACAATAGATCGTTCGGCTCGCCGGCAGACTGTGCGCGCTACATGGAGCTGGGCACCGGCGGTGGCTCCCCCCGGGAGTACAAAATTTTTAAGGGTCGGCAGGTTCTTCTCCATGCGGTCTATCTGGGATTCCAGATAATCGATATGTTCCTGGTCAATTCTCCGAATTCGTGCTTTGGCCGTGGCCGGGGTGGCAAGGTCGGCTCCGAGGATGAACAGTTGATCCTGGATGGTATTGAGCAGCCGGGTACTCTCTTCCGATACGCCGGTGGTCAGCACAAGACCGATCCATGAATTAAGCTCATCAACGTTACCGTACGCGTCAATTCGGGCGGTGGATTTGGAAACACGGTCGCCGCCAAACAGGGAAGTGTCTCCCTGATCTCCTTTTTTGGTGTAGATCTTCATGGATTACTCTTTGATGTTATCCGAATGAAACAAAGTAAGAAGCGGCAGACACAGTTTCAGATGGAATTTGCGGCATTTGTCGCAGGTTATGTATTCTCGTCCTCACATACTTATCTCTCTCGGTCTCATATTGTATCCCTGTTCAGCCGGAACTCCACAATTCGGGTTGACCGATTAGCGAACCAGGTGATCCCGCCCTAGATTTTCATGCTCGATATCCAGATGACGCATCGATGCCAGCCGTTCCAGGAAATCTTCGGCCCTGCCGGCGGGGCACCCCATGTGGATGGTCACATCTTCCCGGTATTCCGCTTCCCGCTCGATAAGGTCAAATTGTGATTTAAGACGCTCGATTTCATTCTGGCGATCATAGGGATAGGTAAGCCTGATACTCAGGATAGGCATCAAGGCCCGTAATTCGGCTTTTTGTATGCACCCGGCCGCAGTTTTACCATAGGCCTGAATCAGGCCGGATCTGCCGAGATTGGTCCCCCCGTAATATCGTACCACAACGGAAGCACAGTTGATCAAATCCCCCGATTTCAGCTGGTTAAGTATCGGCAATCCGGCTGTTCCCCGCGGTTCGCCATCGTCCTGTATGAATTCGACGGGGTCGGATGGTCCGATCCGGTAGGCATAGCAGTGGTGTGTAGCGTCGGGATGCCGGGAAACAATTGCGTTAAGCTGTTCTTCAAATCCGGTGGCCGTTTCCGACGGTACAAGGTAACCGATAAATTTTGAGCCTTTCTCCCGGTATGAGGCGGTTGTCTGTTCTGTTACGGTTTGCACAATGATCCGGTGATTTCTCGCTTGGGTGAAAGTGTGCCGCACAAATGGCCTGTGTCACGGCAAAGATACGGTTTGAGAGTTCTTGATGACAATTTAGACTTTTTCTGAATAAGTGTTTCCGGGGGATAGTGTCCCAAACGTCTTGCCTTTTTACGTAAATCGCTTCATCTTCATTCGTTGGAACGAGGGGTTCGAACTACACGTTTGAGCAACAGTATCAAAAAGAGGAAACATCACTGATCAGACTGCAATGCCATCACTTTCAGAAGCACTACGATCACAAGTTGGTAGAAAAATATTAACCGGAGTTACAGGCATTGGCCTTATTCTTTTCATCATTGGTCACCTGCTGGGCAACCTCACCATTTTCGGGGATGCCCAGGCATTTAATGAATACACGTTGTCCCTTGAAAGCCTCGGGTGGCTGCTTTATCTGATCGAAGCTGTTCTTGCCGTCGGTTTTCTGTTGCACGCCTACCTGGGAATTTCTATCTGGCTGAAACGCCGAAAAGCTCGTCCCGAAGGGTATGAGGAGTACAACAGCAAAGGGGGACCCAGCCATATGAGCTGGGCATCCAAAAGTATGATCTTTACCGGTATCGTGTTGCTGGTGTTCCTGGTAATCCACCTCGATACATTCAAATTCGGGGCCACAGAAACAGTTATGCTGGACGGAGAACCCGCCCGCGACCTGAAGGCCCTGGTCATTGAGAAGTTCCAGCAGCCGCTCTACGCTTTCGGGTACACGTTTGTGATGATCCTGCTGGGGTTTCACCTGAAGCACGGGTTCTGGAGTGCATTTACCTCCCTGACCATGAAACACAAAAAATATTCGGCCGTTATCTATACCATTGGTGTTGTGTTCGCCATCTTGATGGCCGTCGGATTTATCTTTATTCCGCTATACATCTATTTTACCGGGGGAACCGGGGGGCTGATTACCTATTGACGGTACATGGAAGGTCTGCACCGCGCCAAAAGATATTTGGTTCTGACAAACTGATGTGACCGCATTCCACGCTGTCGCAAAACAAAATGGAGTTTAGTTCATGAAGTTAGATTCAAAAGTTCCATCCGGACCGCTGGAAGAGAAGTGGTCGAATCATCTTAACAATATAAAGCTTGTCGCCCCCAACAATAAGCGAAAACACGATGTGATCGTCGTGGGAACGGGGCTGGCAGGCGGATCGGCCGCGGCCAGTCTTGCCGAGCTGGGTTACAACGTCACGAGCTTTTGCATACAGGATTCCGCCCGCCGGGCACACAGTATTGCGGCGCAGGGAGGCATCAACGCCGCCAAGAACTACCCGAATGACGGGGACACGGTCTGGCGGCTGTTTTATGACACGATCAAGGGCGGCGACTACCGCTCGCGGGAATCCAATGTGTACCGGCTTGCACAGATCTCCAATGAAATTATTGACCAGGCAGTGGCCCAAGGCGTACCGTTTGCCCGTGAATATGGCGGTCTGCTCGCCAACCGCTCATTTGGCGGTGCCCAGGTCTCCCGAACGTTTTATGCCCGCGGACAAACCGGCCAGCAGTTGCTGCTCGGAGCCTACCAGGCGATGATGCGCCAGGTTCACGAGGGCAAGATCGACTACCAGCCACGCCAGGAGATGCTCGATCTCGTTATCATAGACGGGAAAGCGCGCGGTATTATCACCAGAGACCTGGTATCCGGGGAAATAAAGCGGTGGATTGCTGATGCGGTGGTACTGGCGACCGGGGGATACGGAAACGTGTTTTACCTGTCGACCAATGCCAAAAACTCCAACGTCACGGCGGCATGGCGCTGCCACAAGCGCGGGGCTGCTTTCGCCAATCCGTGCTACGTTCAGATTCACCCGACCTGTATCCCGGTATCCGGGGATTACCAGTCGAAGCTGACACTGATGAGTGAAAGTCTCCGAAACGACGGACGGGTTTGGGTGCCGAAAGATAAAAACGATAACCGCCACCCGAACGATATTCCCGAGGAGGATCGATTTTATTACCTGGAGGAGCGATATCCCAGTTTCGGTAACCTCGTTCCGCGGGATGTAGCCTCCCGAAACGCCAAAATGGTGTGCGATGACGGAATGGGCGTGGGACCCACGGGAAGGGCCGTCTACCTCGATTTCCGCGATGCCATTGAACGCGACGGCAAAAAGACGATCGAGGAGAGATACGGGAACCTATTCGAGATGTATGAGAACATCACCGGCGACGATCCCTATACCGAACCGATGCGGATCTTCCCCGCAGTGCACTACACCATGGGCGGGCTCTGGGTTGATTATAACCTGATGAGCAACGTGCCCGGGTTGTTTGTGGCCGGCGAGGCCAATTTCTCGGATCACGGGGCCAACCGGTTGGGAGCCAGTGCCCTCATGCAGGGACTTTCCGATGGTTATTTCATCATCCCGTACACGATCGGCAATTATATTGCAAACAACGATTTGACCGAGGCAGACACCGGTCACGAGGCGTTTGACGAAGCTGCCGGCAACGCCCAGGATCATATCGATCGCCTCCTGAATATCAATGGCGACAAAAGCGTAATCGAGTACCACCGGGAACTCGGGCAGATTATGTGGGATAAAGTCGGTATCGCCCGCAACGAAGAGGGGCTGAAGGAAGCGATCGGGCAGATTCGTGATTTGCGGGAGGATTTCTGGCAGAATGCACGGGTTCCGGGCGAATCGGCCAACTACAACAAATACCTGGAGTTTGCCGGGCGTGTGGCCGACTTCCTGGAACTGGGTGAACTTATGGCCGAAGATGCCCTTCAACGGGATGAATCTGCCGGGTGTCACCTCCGCGAGGAGCACCAGACCGAAGAGGGAGAAGCCCTGCGCAATGACGAGGAGTACTCCTACGTATCAGCCTGGGAGTTCAAAGACCTCAACGGTAAGCTGGAAGAGGAACTCCACAAAGAGAATCTCGAGTTCGAATACGTTGAACTCAAGCAGCAAAGTTACAAGTAATGGAATCGAACACTGATGACGCGGGACAAACCGGAGATCGCCGGTTACAGTATAGCCGGAGTTTTCGTGTGTCTAAGGTTGTCCGTGTTCCACAAATAATGACTGGATTTTGACTTATGGCAGAAACGATGACCATACATCTGAAGATCTGGCGGCAGGAAGGGCCTGAACAGCCGGGTAAACTGGTTGACTACACGCTTGATGATGTAAACGAGCATATGAGCTTCCTGGAAATGCTGGACGTGCTGAACGAGAAGCTCGTGGCAAAGGGAGAGGTCCCCATTGAGTTTGACTATGACTGCCGTGAGGGGATCTGCGGCTCATGCAACCTGGTAATAAACGGTCGAGCACACGGTCCCAAGGCGATGACTTGTTCGTGTCAGCTGCACATGCGCAACTATAGCGACGGTGACACGATTGTAGTCGAACCGTTTCGGGCCAGGGCGTTTCCGGTGATAAAGGACCTGGTGGTAGACCGCAGCGCATTCGACCGCATCATCGAGGCCGGCGGTTATGTGTCTACCAGGACCGGTTCCGCCCCGGATGCCAACGCCATCCCGATCGACAAGTCGGTGGCCGACAAGGCATTTGATTACGCCACCTGTATCGGTTGCGGGGCCTGCGTGGCGGCGTGTCCCAACTCATCGGCTTCCCTGTTTACGGGAGCGAAACTGGCGCATCTCAACCGGCTGCCGCAGGGCAAGCCCGAAAAACAGCGTCGAACCATCGCCATGGTCGAACAGATGGAGGAAGAGGGATTTGGCGACTGCTCAAATTTCGCAGAGTGCGAAGCTGTCTGTCCGAAGGGAATTTCGATCTCCGCCATTGCCGAGATGCGCCGAAATTATATGAAAGCGGTCTTTGCCGGCGAAGAGGCGTGATAGATACCGCTTTTCTGGATTATCGATTGCCGGTATCATCTGCGGCGTATCACTCCCCGGGATTTGCGGTGCGACGCAGATTCTCCACTCAATCCAGCTTTTTTCTCAGGCGGCTGTAAATATCTTCAATAGGAAGCTGCGTCTCTTTGCTTGCCTCCATGTCCCGGAACGTGAATAATCCCTCCTTGAGCTCGTTCCCGCCGACGATGATCGTGTAGCGTGCATTTTCTCGGTCGGCATCTTTCATCTGTGATTTGATGGATCGGCCCGCGTAGTCCATCGTGGCAGAAAACCCACGCTGCCGAATTTGTGGCAGCTGCTGCAGGGCCCAGCTGCGCGCCTCCTCACCGATCGTGACGATATACAGGTCCACCGATTTTTCCTCCGCCAGTTCGATACCGAGTTCCTCGCAGGCCAGTATCAGCCGTTCCATTCCGGCGGCAAAGCCCACGGCCGGGGTGTGGTTACCTCCCACCTCTTCGACGAGCAGATCGTATCGGCCACCGCCGGCCAGGGCATCCTGTGCACCGAGGTCGGGGCTGATCAGTTCGAATGCGGTACGCGTGTAGTAGTCAAGCCCCCGCACCAGGTGGGAATCCTCGTCATAGTAGATGCCGAGCTCATCGAGATATTGTTTTACTTTCGAGTAGTGGCCGGCTGCCTCCTGACTCAGAAAATCGCCGATTACCGGGGCCCCTTCAATGTAGGGTTGGTCCTCTTCTTCCTTGGAATCGAGGATACGCAGCGGGTTTTTTTCGAGTCGTCTCCTGGAGACTTCGCTTAGTTCCTCCTTGTGAGGGGTAAAATATTCGACCAGCGCTTTCGTATAGGCTTTGCGGCTTGCGGGATCGCCCACAGAATTTATTTTCAGGCTCGTGTTGGTAATACCCACCCGCTCGTAGATACTCATCATCAGGGCCATACACTCGACATCGGCCACCGGATCGTCACTGCCCAGGATTTCGGCACCGAACTGGTGAAACTGTCGCTGCCGCCCTTTCTGGGGCTTTTCAGCCCGGAACATCGGGCCGATGTAATAGAGGTTTTGCGTGCCGCCGCGCTGTTCCAGGTGATGTTCCACAAAGGCGCGTACGACCGGAGCCGTACATTCGGGGCGTAAAACATACTGATCATCGCCCCGTTCAAAGGCAAACATTTCCTTGGAGACGATATCTGTCAGTTGCCCGATTCCCCGTGCGATAAGTTCCGTCTGCTCCAGAATCGGCGTGCGGATCTCTTCAAAGTTGAACTTGCGGGCCTCCTCGTGAACGATGCGTTCAACTGTTTGCCACTTTCCCACTTCCCCGGGAAGAATGTCTGTCATCCCAACATGGGTACGATACTTCGGTTGCGCCATGAATTGTTAGTTAACTAAGTATGATATTGGTTCAATTCGCTGGTCAAAGATAACAGAGGCAGGGGAGAATATCTTCGACGATTTCAGATCGGTATTTTACCAAGTTATCAGTCTGTTCCCGATCTTGAACCATCCGGCCGGTGCTGACGGACTCAATCGCCGGCTACATTCCCGTCAGCACAATTTTGCCGGTGTTTTTGTTGTCGGCCATTCGCTGATGGGCTTCTTCGGCCTGGTCCCAGTCATATACGGAATCAATAACCGGCGCCAGCGACTCATTCTCAA
>JAWVZC010000107.1:0-11959 GCA_033722415.1 Balneolaceae bacterium
ATCCGCGGAATCCGGACGTGGTTTATGTTGCTTCGCAAGGTCCGCTGTGGTCGGTGGGCGGCGAACGCGGCCTGTACAAGACGACCGACGGTGGGCAAACGTGGGAGCGCGTACTGCACGTTAGTGAGAACACCGGCATTTCGGATGTGGTCATGGACCCCTCAAACCCAGATATCCTCTATGCGGCCTCCTACCAGCGGCGGCGGCATGTCGGTATCCTGGTGGCCGGCGGACCGGAAGGCGCCATCTATAAATCGGTGGACGGCGGCGAGAACTGGAAGAAGCTGACCACTGGGCTGCCCTCCGGGAACGTGGGACGCATCGGGCTGGCCATCTCCCCACAGAAACCGGAAGTCGTGTATGCCATTATTGCCTTAGAGGGTACCAGCGGCGGATTCTATCGCTCTGGCGACCGTGGAGAAACGTGGACGAAAAAGAGCGATCATATGGTGGTGGATGCTCAGTACTACATGGAGCTGTTCCCGAGTCCGCACGAATTTGACAAGGTCTATGCCGTGGACGTACGCACGCATTACACCGAAGATGGTGGCACCACCTGGACCCGGATGAGTGAGGACAACAAGCACGTCGACAACCACGACATCGTCTTTGATCGGGATGATCCTGATTACATGATGATGAGCAGTGACGGAGGTATATATGAAACGTGGGATAACGCAGAAACCTGGCGGTTCATCGACAACCTGCCGATAACACAGTTCTACCGGGTCGGCATCGACAACTCCGAACCGTTCTATTATGTGTATGGAGGCACGCAGGACAACAACACGCTCGGTGTCCCGAACCAGACAATCAACCAACAGGGGATCGTGAACGGTGACTGGTTTTTTACCAAGGGTGGTGACGGTTTTCAAACACGCGTTGATCCGCAAAATCCGGACATCCTGTACAGCCAATCTCAGTATGGTGACTTAGCGAGATACGATCGCCAAAGTGGGCAATTGACCGATATCCAGCCACGGGCTGCTATCGGCGAACCACCGCTGCGCTGGCACTGGAACTCCCCGCTGATCATCAGTCCGCATGATGGACAAACGCTCTATTTTGCAGCACAAAAACTTTTCAAGAGCGAAGACCGCGGCAACTCCTGGACGCCCGTCAGTGGCGACCTCACCAGAAATCTTGATCGCAACCAGATGGAAGTGATGGGACGCGTATGGAGTCCGGAAGCGGTGTTTAAAAACGTTTTTACCTCCCCGCTCAGCACCATTGTGTCGCTGGATGAGTCGCCTATTCAGGAAGGGTTAATCTACGCTGGTACTGACGACGGGCTGATACAGGTGACCGAGGACGGCGGGCAGAACTGGCGAGAAATCTCCGATTTTCCGGGTGTGCCCGACAGGACGTTTGTCGCAGACCTGTTTGCTTCACCCAACAATGAAAACCAGGTGTTTGCCGTCTTCAACAATCACAAATATGGCGATTATCATCCTTACTTGCTGTTCAGTAATGACCGGGGGCACACGTGGGAACCACTTGGCAGTGATCTTCCGCAGGATCACCCCGGCTGGGCGATCTACCAGGATCATGAGGACGAGAATATCTTGTTTATGGGTACCGAATTTGGCCTGCAGATCTCGCTGGACGGGGGGCAGAACTGGACCCGGGCAAAGGAGATACCCACCATATCCATTCGCGATATCGAGATTCACGAGGAGGAAGATGACCTGGTGCTGGCCTCGTTCGGCCGCGGCTTCTACATCGCCGATGACTACGACTGGCTACGGAATCTTTCCCGGGAAAACCTGTTGGCGGATGCCCACATTTTTCCTGTGAAAGAGACCTTGCAATATATCGAAGCCGACCGCCACAGCGGATCGCAGGGTCATAATTTCCATTCCTCTCCAAATCCGCCGAACGGTGCCGTTATCCGGTACCACCTGAAAGAGTCAATTCCCTCGCTGAAACAGAAGCGCAAGCAGCGTGAACAGCAGCTTCTTGAGCAGGACGAACAGATCGAATATCCCGACTGGGAGCGGCTGGAACGGGAAGATCAAACCGAGGATCCCTTTATTGTCGTATCGATTTCCAAACCAGATGGTGATATTATCCGCAGGATGAGGCAGCCCGCCCGCAGTGGACTTCATACCGCAGTATGGAACCTGCGCGCCAATGCGGTGGGTAGCGATAACAGCTGGCGGAGTGCAGATCCGCTGGTGCCGCCGGGAGAATACCAGGTATCGATTTCGAAGGTCGTAAACGGCGAGTGGACTCGGATCGGCAACATGCAGACACTCCGGGTGACACCGCTCGATAATGTGACCCTGCCCGCCCAAAATCGCAATCAGCTGGCTGAATTTCATTTCCGGGCGATTCGGCTGGGTGGTCAAATAAAGGATGCCGATAAAAAGCTGCAAGATGCACTGGAAAAGATTACCACACTGAAGCAGGCACTGGTGGATCACAGCGGGATGCCCGAACTGTACCACCATGCCGACTCGCTCCGCAGGCAGCTGCTTGACCTGGATGAAATCCTCAATGGTGACGTTACCAAAACATCCCGCTTTGAGCTCGGGGTGCCCTCCATTGTCGAACGGGCTGGCGCAGCTACTGCAGCTATAGGAAGATCTACTTCCCCCGCAACCGAAATACAGAAAGAGAATTACCGGGTCGCCTGGCAGCAATTTGATGAGTTTCAATCGAATTTAGATGCTGTTCTCAGAGAGGTAGAAGTATTAACTGCTGAACTGGTAAACCGGGGAGTAATAATTGAATAGCTCCAACATTATTTAACGCGTTTAGTGGTTAGATTAGATGGCAGCAAAGCAGGGAATGCCCTCTGCGTCATCCCGGACCCCGATCCGGGATCTCGTGGTGGCAGTGAGCGTTGATTTGTTGCGAGCTGTGCTCTACGGCAGCGGCCTTGCGAGATCCTGAAACAAGTTCAGGATGACATACAGACTACTTTTTTAATCCGTAAACGCGTTTATGTAATCTGATTATAATCGTGAAACGGTATATGGGGATACAGTCTCACAGAGTGGTAATTTCGAGCTTGAAGATGCTTCCGGATGGACAGGTTCCCTTTTTTCGGTGTACAAATAGTTTAAAACACATACCAGCAGAACAAACATATATCTGCAGACTTTCATCCGATTAAATGAACAAATAACAACATCCTGATGAGGGTATTTTCCCGCTGAGCTATCTGTGGTGGGATAGGGTCTGAGGGGAGTTTTCGGAACGCTTTTCCATGTAAATGCACAATCAATAATATAGTGCAACTTTAGAGCAAAAATCTGCTAGAACCTCATATACAATCGCTTAAATTGTTTATTGAATTAAATTAGTAAGGAACTGCTCTTCTTCAAACAAAAAAAATAAATAAGCCATGAGAAAACTAGTTACAGGCCTTTTTGTTTCTCTGATGTTACTGTTAGTAACAGATCTTTCTGCTCAGCAACGTACTATTACCGGGCAGGTAATAGGCGCAGATGACAGTGCCCCACTGCCTGGTGTAACGGTAAGAGTACAGGGATCGAATCGTGGAACCGTTACAAATGCAGAGGGCAAATATGAAATTTCAATACCGAACGACAATGTGGTTTTGATATTCTCATTTATTGGATATCAAAACAAGGAGATTGCTGTCGGTGATCAGACTGTGATCGATGTTACCCTGCAACAGTCTGTAGAGGAGCTTGGTGATGTGGTAGTTACCGCATTAGGGATCGAGAGAGATCGCAAAAAGCTGGGATATTCTGTCCAGGGGATAAGTGAGGAAAATATAACCTCGGCACCGGATTTTAACATCGTAAACTCTCTTTCGGGTAAGATCGCCGGAGTGCAGGTGACCAGCAGTGGCAGCCAGGTAGGAGCTTCCTCAAGGATCACGATCAGGGGTAATTCTTCTTTTAGTGGAAACCAGCCTCTCTTTGTGGTAGACGGTGTTCCCATAGATAATTCCACCTCCAACCTCTCTGGTATTGGTGGTGTTGACTATGGTAATGCAGCTTCCGATATATCGCCTGATAATATCAAGTCAATGACCGTCCTGAAAGGAGCGAATGCCGCGGCATTGTATGGAAGTCGAGCATCCAACGGGGCAATAATCATAGAAACTAAAAAGGGCAGAACAGCCGGTGTCAATATTGATTTTAGCTCCTCAGTTGTGGTTGACAAAGCTGCATATTTCCCCGCGTATCAAAATGAATATGGCGGCGGGAATCGTGGAAGTGAATTTGAATACCAGCGTTATTTGGATCAAAATCCCGGCTCTAACCTAACTTATAATGAATATGCGAAGCAATTTTCGTATAACTATGTGGATGGAAAAGGAGGAGGGGTTAATGATGGAGGAAGTACCAGCTGGGGGCCCCGCTTAGATGCCGGTCTTAAACTAGATCAATGGGCTTCAGGCCCCGATAGCCCTTATAGATCGCGGCCTGACAATGTTAAAAACTTCTTTGAAACCGGTACCAGTTTCATCAACAATATCGGTATTTCCGCACAAGAGGGAATTGCTTCCGGCCGGTTGTCTGTCAACAATCGCAACACCAGCGGTATACTTCACAATACTGATATGGAGCAGACCAATATTTCAGGTAATCTGACCCTGGATCCTTCTGATCGTTTTACGGCATCAACCTCATTTACATACGTTAATAAACAGAGCGACAACCTGCCCTGGAGCGGATACGGATGGACCGGGCGAGCTGGATTTACGTGGTCTATGACATCCTTTGCATGGGGACCGAGGAATCTTCCCATTAGTGAATTAAGAGAAGTTCATGAAAATGATTTTAACGGCCACATGTTTCCTAACAGTAATAATCCATTTGCTTCCTACCACATCTATACCCAGGCCCTCAACAGGGATCGGGTGTATGGAAATGTAACACTTCAGTTTGATCTGCTGGACTGGATATCATTAAAGGCTCGTACTGGATTGGATTTCTATGGTGAAACTCAAGATGAAGTGACGACATCTGAAGACAAGGGCTTCCAGAGAAGTGGAATAGGAGGCCAGTTTCGTCTTAGAGATCAAAAAAGGAAAGAGTTAAATGTTGATTTGATGGCAGAATTTACCAAAAGCATTACCGAGTCTATTCAAATTGATGGAATATTGGGCGCCCACCTGAGGCGAGAGAATCTTGACAGTCAAACAATTGGAGCGAATGACCTTACTGTGCCGGACCTATTTACAGTCTCCAATGTAAATGGGACGCCCGTTACCGGGCAATATGAGCAGGAGCAAGAAGTGCAAAGCCTGTATTCATCCGTAGACCTCTCGTATCAGGATTTCCTGTTTCTGGGGGTTACCGGACGGAACGACTGGAGTTCCACGCTGCCTGCCAACAATCGTTCTTATTTCTATCCCTCATTAAGCTTGGGCTTTAGTATAACGGAAGCGTTCAATATAGAGTCAGACAAGTTTACGTACGGCCAGTTACGAGGAAGCTGGGCGCGAGTTGGTAGCGATACAAGCCCGTACCAGTTGAATCGCACATACTCGGCAGGGTCTTTTAACAATGTCTCTATTTTCAATCCTTCCAGTACGTTGCCCCCGATCAATCTTAAACCGGAACAAACTACATCATATGAGATAGGGGCTGAACTGCGATTCTTTGAAGACAGGCTTGGTCTCGATATTACCTACTATGATCAAATAACGGAAGATCAAATTTTGCGGGTTCCAACTCCTACTTCTTCGGGGTACTCCTCGCGATTGCTTAATGCTGCAGAAATTCAAAACAGTGGTATCGAGCTTATCGTAAATGGCAACTTAGTCCAAAGTCTTGAACCGGGAGGATTTGAATGGGATGCAACCGTAAACTATGCCCGGAATAAGAATATGGTAAACGAACTTTACGAAGGGTTAGAGACCATTCAGATATCTCCCGGATTTGGTGGCGCTCGTTCTCTCGGGGTCCCCGGAGAAGAGTGGGGGGCTATCTACGGTATTCCTTTTGTCAGAAATGATGAGGGGAAGATTGTAGTCGGTGCAGACGGTTTGCCGGCTACTACGAATGAGGCTCAGAAATTGGGCAATGTTTCCCCCGACTGGACGGGTGGTATCAGGAATTCATTCAGGTTCAAAAGGGCTACCTTGAGTTTTTTGGTCGATTTCAAAATGGGTGGAGATATTTTCAGTACTACCGCCTGGCACTCCTATCCAACGGGGGCCTACAAGGTAACCACCAGAAACAACGTCAGAGAAAATGGGCTGATTTTTGATGGATTCCGATTTTCTGATGGTGCTGTTAAAGAGGACGGTACGCCCAATGATATCCGGGTTTCGGCCCAGGATTTCTTTAATGGATCATGGGTATGGAACAACCATGAATACTCCATCATAGATGCTTCGTACATAAAACTTCGGGAATTACATATTGGCTACAGTTTTGATGTGAGTGGTATCGATTGGTTGAGCCAGCTTAACCTTTCCGCTTTTGGACGTAACCTGGCCATTCTGTATAGAAGCGATTATATGAAAGAGTATATGCTTGATCCTGAGGTCCAACTGGGAGGCGGAGTTCGAGGAGTCGGATTTGAAAATTTCCAGATACCAACGGCACGTACATTTGGATTTAAAGTAAATGTGCGCTACTAAATCGTAATTGCGGTTCGAAATCTGTTCGTTCTTAAAAAAATTCACAGATAAAATTAATTGTTATGTACACTATAGCTAAGATAGCAGGTCATGTAGTAATAGTTTTAATGTTACTAACGATAACTTCCTGTACAGAGGATTTTAATCAGATTAATACAGATCCGAACAATGCCACCAGTGCACCTGCAAGTAATGTTTTTGGGGATGGCATTATTACCGTAGCCAATAATCAGTTTGGCGAGCGATTGGATATCTATTATGCGGGTTCCTATGCGGAACATACAGCCGCTATCGGGTTAGGTGATTATGAATTCCGTGTAGGTATTAACAATGGCATATGGAACAGTCAATATCGGGCTATGACCTATTTCGTCGATGCCTGGCGATTGGCGGAAGAGTCTGGAAATACCAACCTGCAAGCAGCCGCCTTGACGATGAAAGCCTGGACCGGGCAGAAGACGACTGACATGTGGGGTAAAATACCGTACACCGAAGCCATATCTCTGGAGGAGGGGGTGGCAAACCCCAAATACGATACGCAGGAAACAGTCTATACCACCCTGCTTTCTGAATTAGAAACAGCAGCCGAAATGTTTGGTTCCGGGACCGGAGATATCGGTCCGGGCGATTTTATTTTTAATGGGGATACCGAAAAATGGGAAAAGTTTGCCAATTCAACGCGTTTGCGGGTGGCAATCCGGATGTCAAATGTTGACCCTAATGCAGCTTCTTCTGTTCTTTCCGAGATTATCAACAATCCTTCCGAATACCCGGTTATGGCCGGTAACGGTGATAATGCCTATCTCTGGTACCCGGGAGTTCCGCCGGATCGGGAATTATGGATGGAGCGACTGGGTACAGCAGATAACAAGGGAGATCAATACCGAACCAACCATACCCTGGTTAATATGCTGAAAACTCTTAACGATCCCCGACTGCCTCTTTTTGTAGATGAGAATGAATATGGTGAATATAACGGCTATGAATTTGGTCCCGGGCAGCGCCAGGATACCATGAATAATGGCAATAATGTTTCTCACATTGGCGACCCGATCGGATATGATCCGGATGGATATTCTCCCTTCATGAATGTTGCTGAAGTACATTTTATAAAAGCTGAAGCGTATGAGCGGGGCCTGGTTACCGGCGGAAATGCCCAGGCGGCATACGAGGCTGGAATTACCGCTTCCCTACAAGAACACGGCGTGTCCGACGGCGATATAGCAACATACCTCAGCGAAACCGGGGTGGCATGGGACAGCGGATCCCGCAGTAATCTGGAGAAGATCTATGTTCAAAAATGGATCAGCCTGATCAAGCAGAGTGTGGAAGCGTGGTCTGAAGTCCGCAGAACAGACGTTCCATTGATGGATACCCCCGCTTCACCGTACCATAACAATCATAATCGTCCACCATTTCGTCTTCCCTATCCGGCCGATGAAAAGGATTTTAATGAAAACTTCCCTTCAGACGTAAATGAAGTAGACATCTTTTATGGTACACAGGTTTGGTTTGATACCAGAACCGGGGTGCAGTAGAATAATTCAATAACTCTGATCAAATTAAACCTGTTCTATATGAATAGTGTGTATTCCCGGTACGGAGTCGTCATTCTTATCGTTGGATTTTTAATCCAGTGCACGAATGATCAAACGCAAGAATCTCTGGAGCAGTCAATCTCGCAGGATACAGATGGGTTACACGGGTACCCGGGGTACTCAACTCCTGAGCGACCGGCAGAATACGGGGCCGGAATCGGGTTTTATACCGCCGTATGGCCCCTGGTTGAGCAGACACCGGCCAATTTCCAGATTGGCTTGCCCGGCACTTGGATAATTCCCGACAACAGTGGCCTGGAGGAAATACCGCTTTGCCCGGAAGGGACGATCGCCCGTACATGGGAACCCCGTGGTCCCACGTGGGAAAGCGTTTTTCAGACCATCGAAGGGGGACTGGGCTACTGGCAGGGGAACAAATACAATTACGGTTCCCCGAAATTCAGTATGAATGCGGTGCCCAACTGTTATAATTCAGAGATCGCCTCACCCGGTTGGCCGTTCTTCTACCGCAATGAGGCGTTGCCGGCAGAAAAGCTGGGTATCGCACAATTGAGCAATAATATTCTTATTCCACCGGACGGCATAACGTTCAAAGGTAGTTTGGAAAATAAATTTCTGGGCTACTCCTATATGGCACTGCCGCTAACAGAGGCATATGAGGGACCACCCCCAACGGGAAATCAAAGTTGGACCCTGTTTTTAAATGCATCCAATTTTAAGGGTCCGGTAGCTTATTATTTGCCGGAAATGTGGAGCAGACTCTCGGAAGAATATACCCCCATCAGGGGGCGAGGACTCGATACACGACCCGGTAGCATGGGAGGGGGCGGAGCTATGGAAATTAATACCGTTCCATCCTACAAAATGTTTGATGCTGACAGCACACTTTATATCAAAATACCCCAGCTGCAATTTCCCGTTGATAACGAAAATCGTTCTGTTCTTGTGCAAAATGTAACCTACTACACTAGAGATGCACTTTTTAATTGCATGCAAAGCTGGCGGGAAGGTGGTGAGGTGTGCGATACCGATTTTAAACAGCAGGGATCCTGGACCCCCCCGCTTAAAGCAAATACCACAAATTACAGACAGGGAGACTATGAGATAACCGGAATCGGTGGGTTGTTTAATACGGAAATATTTCCTTCAAATACGTTCGGCTTCCAATGGCAAAAGAATGATATTACCCCGGTGGGAAAGTTTCCGCAATATTTTAAGCGGACAGGAGATCAGCATATACCGGTACATGTATCGGAGGTGCCGGATGCATTGAAGGAGAAGAAGTTTCCGGCAGCCAGTACCGATCCGGAATTTAAAAATTGGCGCTATGGGAATGAAGTAATAGAAGGCCACTACCAGTATGACAAGAGAGATCCCTATTATACCCCCGAAAACGGAGTGTGGGATAATCCCGGTCCTTCAGCCGGGCCTTTCACGGCTTCACTGGAAGATGGTTCAACCATAACCTATCACTGGTATAAATTTATTGATCAGCCGGCCTTTCAACAATTTGATTGGAGTCAATCCAAGAAAGAAAACCTTCAGGCGTTTATTGAAAATATACACTCCGAGTGGACTTCAGACAAAGAGTATATGGCACCACCTGTTACCGGAGACTTGATCTCTATAGATGAAGAGCTGATTGTGACTCCTCCCCAGGGTATGGAGGCGGGATATGTTCCGATAGTAACCCGGCAGGAATGACGTCACAAGAACAGATTGAAACTGGAAAAGTATTCGTTCCTGATCTCAAGCGGTAACGGGTAATAAAGATGAGATCACATCACATTTCTTTAATGAACCGGCAAATGACCAGGGTTATGGTTATGATTTCCTGTATCCGATTATGGTGGTGTTTCTCCCTGATTTCAGCCGTTGCCATGCCACTGATAGCAGCCTCAGTCGATGAACAGCCGCCACGCCCCAATATCATTATTTTCCTGGCAGATGATCTGGGATATGGAGATCTGGGCTCATATGGGCACCCGGTTATTCAAACACCTCATCTGGATCGTTTTGCAAAACAGGGCGTACGGATGCTGGATATGCACTCGGCCGGTACGGTATGTTCGCCTTCCCGAGCATCACTGCTGACCGGGCGCAACGCCTATCGCAGCGGTTTCTATAACATCGCGGGATTTTGGGGGACCACTTTGCAAAAGGATGAAATTACTGTTGGGCACATATTGCAGGAGGCCGGCTATAAAACGGCATTTTTCGGTAAATGGCACCTTTCCAAATTGGAAAACGACGACGAGGTAAGTGTAAACGAAATGGGATTCGACTACTCATTTGCCACTTCTGTCAACGCCTTTGAAGGGCCGGAAAACCCACAAAAGTTTATCCGCAACGGTACCGCTGTGGGAGAGCTCGAAGGTTGGTATGTGGATCTGATTGTAAAAGAGGCTTCCGAATGGATTACAGACAGAAAAGAGAACGACGAACCGTTCTTTGCGATCATCGCGAGCCATGAGCCCCACACCCCAATCAACCCGCCCGGTAAATTCACGGAGCTGTTTGAGGGTAAGGAGGTTAAAGAAGCAACAGCACATATTCAGTATGGCGGGGTCCCGCGGCCGTTACGCGATATTTCATCACATAAAAAGGAATACTATGGTACGGTCACACAGATCGATCATGCATTTGGCAATCTCTTAAATCTGCTTGACCGGGAGCGTCTGGCGGACAACACACTCGTCGTGTTTACGAGTGACAACGGTCCGGAGTACCCGGTTTCGCTGGAAGAGTCGGGCGGTGAGTGGGAAGACCCGATACGCGACAAGTCCTTTGGCACCCCCGGAGAACTCAGGGGGATGAAGCGATATCCCTATGAAGGGGGGCACCGCGTGCCCGGTCTGGCACGGTGGCCCGGGCATATACCGGCGGGCACAGTAAGCGATAAACTATTCAACGGTACCGATTTTTTGCCGACGCTGGCCCGGTTGACCGGCGCCTCCATTCCTGCTGACAGGCCGATTGATGGTGTTGATGCATTTAATGCGTTTCTGGATAAAGAGTATGAAAGGGCAATTCCGCCGGTATGGCTATTCCCGGTCAATTATTCCCATATGCCGGGGATGGCTCAAATCGCCATACGGAAAAACAACCATGTATTGGTGGGGCACTTCACCCCCGGGGGCGAAAATTTTACCGGGAAACAGAAAGTTGACTGGATCAAAACAGCATTTCCCACCGAATTTGAACTTTATGACCTGCAAAAGGATGTAACGCAGACCATAGACCTTGCGGACATGGAGCATGATATCATGATGGATCTGATTCCGATTATGCAGCGAAGATGGCTGGAGATCCGCGATGAAGGCCCCTGGTGGGGAAGAACCCATTAGGGCAGGCCGTTGAAATACCTCCTCATAAGTTCCTCCTGGTTACACAGGATGGATTGGGGACGGTCAAAACCTAGTGTTTCAGATCCACTTTTTGCGGGAGCCAGTAAGAAGTAGCAATTGAACAACGAATATGAAATTAAACCCGATAAAAATGAGACCATCGATAATATTGATACTGGGCATTCTACTATCCGATTTTGCCTATTCCCAGTCCCTCGAAAAAACACCCGTTTCCATCCAGGATGTGGTACCTGCCGAGACGGTTCAGCGGCTGAAGGCTATTTATGAAGACAATGAATTTTCAGCCGAATCTTTCAGCGCCAGTTGGATTCCGGGCAGTTCGGGGTATCTCGTTCTTGAGGATTCACCTGAAGCCAACGATCAGACTCTTGTGAGGTATGACGCGGCCAGCGGTACCCGGACAGAACTGGTTTCCGCCTCACAACTGGAATTACCGGGTTCGACGGACTCGTTATTTA
>JAWVZC010000108.1:0-11953 GCA_033722415.1 Balneolaceae bacterium
GCCGCCGAGCCAGCCCAGTTGTTTTGCGGCGATGGCGCTTACGGCGATCACTATCACAATGATCCCCAAAAAAGTCAACAGACGCCGGGTTGGCGATTTCCTGGATTTTGCTGCCATAATGCACCCCCTCTCATGTACACCTTCCGGTCAGTTGCCAGGTTACTGCAATGTGATATCCTGGTCCAGCCGGCCGATGTAGTAGTCAAGCAGTTTTTGTTGAAACACAAAGTTAAAAACGGCCCGGGCGCGATCTGATTGCGCCTGCACATATTGGGCATTGGCGTTGCTCAGTTCAATCAGTGTAGTGGCGCCGACATTGTACCGCTCCTTCTCGGTTTCATAGGAACGTTCGGCCGCCCGCAGCGCCTTCTGTGTGGCGTCAAGCTGTTTTATCACCGCCTGGTAGTCGGAAAAGGCCTGGTTGACTTCCTGGATAACCTGCAGCTCCGTGTTTTCCAGCGACAGCTGCTGGTTGCGGTAGTTGATCAGCTGCGACTGCACGTTGGTACGCCGGTTAAAGTTATCAAAGATCGGGATATTCAGCGAAAGCCCGAGCGAACGGTTGATGTTCTGGTCCAGGAACTGATCCCTGAATTCCACCAATTCCCCGGTCTGGCGGTCAAAATTCTGGTCGTTATAACTGCTTGAGATACTGGCACTGAAGTTCAGTGAGGGAAGCAGGCTTCCTTTCGTCGCCTTCAACTGGTGTTCTATCGCCTTGATACTGAGCCGCTCACTTTCCAGGTCGGAACGATTTTCCAGTGCTGCCTGAACCAGCGACTGCAAATCGTACTCTTCAGGTAGTATCCCCTCGGGGCGGATTTCCGGCGTCGAAAATTCATACTCCCTGAGCGGGTCGATCTGCAGACTTCTGATCAGCCGAATACGGCTGATGGTCAGCGTATTTTCGCGGTTGGTGACTTCAAGCTCGTTGTTTGCCACGGTCGATTCCTGGTTATACAGGTCTACGGTAGGGCGCGATCCCACCTCCACCTGGGCCCGTACCTGCTCCAGCTGTTTTTGCGACGATTCAAGATTTTCTTCGGCAATACGGAGCAGTTCCTGATCAAGCAATACCTGCAGGTAGCGGGAGGCCGTTTCGAATATTACATCCTCGCGGACCCGCTGCACGACTTCCTGCTGCGATTGGGCGTCATACTGGCTGCTCCTGAGGTTGTTGATATTTTCAAACCCGTTGAAGATCGGCAGGCTGGTGTTGAAGCTCGAACTAAACCCGTTAATAGTAAAATCACCGAAGTCTCCCGTGGTCTGGTTAAACTGGCGTCCGACCCGCTTGCTTCCGTTTACGCTGGCGGAGAGGGAGGGTAAAAAGTCGGCCTTGGCCGAAAACTCCTGGTATTCTGCCAGGTCGAGATTATTTTTGGCCTGTTTCAGCTGGTAGTTGTTTTCCAGTGCCAGGTCGATTGCCTCTTCGAGCGATATTGTTTCGACTGAGCCGGTTTGTGCATTCAGCAACAGCGGCAAACCAAAAAAAAGTAAAGCTATTATCCCACTTTTCATAGAACTTCGGTTGATTATTAATATTTTGATTTGTAATTCGTGGATGTACACGAATCCTGGTGTGATTAGTTACATTCGGGGTTCACAAAGTGTCGATGAGAAGTGCGTTACTGTTCGTCTGCCTCATCAGACTGGCCGGTCAGTTCTCTTTTCTTGGATTCCACGATCTCATCGATATAATCGGTGGCAAGATTTACCGCTTTGCGAGTGGCAAACTTCTTTAATTCCGACATCAGCAGGGAGGTAAACCCACTGCCTGAATTTCCGGATTCCCTGCCCGATGGTTTTCGTCTGCTCTTGTGCCCCGCCAGGAAGCCGACGAGTACGGACAACCCCACAACCGGCAGGGGATAGTTTTTTATAATTTCTGACGGTTTCAGTTTGTGGCTGACGTCAGAGCGCACCTCGTCTATATTTTCATCCAGTTCCTTCTGGATTCGTTCCAGTTCCGCTTCCAGCTTCTCCTTTTTGACTTTTATTTCGTCCAGGTCTTCGTTCTCCATCTTATTCCCTTTCGTCTTGCTGAGTATTATCTTCGGATTTCTTTTGCGTTAACATCGGGCGATGCCTCCTTTGCTGCTCATCCTCGGTTATGGCCCTTATGATCTCCCGCTCGAAATGATTTTGTAGTTGCTTAACCATCCCCCTGGGTTTCAGGTAGTAGAACAACAACCCGATGATAACCAGTGGAACCGAGACCAGTACATACCCGAGGCTTTCGCTGTCAAGCAGGGTGCCGAGATAAATAGCCAGTGCAACAAGCAGGAAGATCACAGCTCCGGAAAGCAGTAACAGACCGGTGACTTTCTGGACCGATTCGGCCATAATGCGGGCAAACTGTTCCCCGATATTCAGCAGCAGCAACTCCACCCGTTTTTCCACATACATTTTCAAATCGGAGGAAATAGCCTTCAGCCGTTTTTTCAATGGGTCCGTTTCATTTGCAGGCATTGTGATCACTCATCGGAGCTTAGTATTTTTCCTATTATGAAACCCAGCAACAGGCCACCCGCCACGCTCTTGATCGGATTGCGGCGAATTGTGGTTTCAGCGCGAGCTTTGAGCTCTTCAACACGTATTGCCAGTTCTTCATCTTCCACGATGCGCCGCCCCTTGTCGAGCGCCCGATCCAGTCTCTGATTCAGATTCTCAAGAATTTCCTCGTTCATATCCTCACGTCAGGTATTTTTTAATTATCATCATGTTTCAGAGACTAACTAAAGAATTTTTCATCTAAGTTAAAACGGCAAACATTGCAACTTTTCTACTATGCAGATGTTATCCGTTACACCAGTATAGGGGGCTAATTTGAAGAGAATCTGAAGCCGTTTCCCAAAGTCACGGCAATGCGGCATTCGGCATTAGCCCGCGGCGATTTTCTGCCCGTATTGCCGGCGAACCTTCCGTTCCAGGCTCCTACTAATAGCGCAGGCTGTCGATCGGGTCCAGCATGGAAGCCTTATATGCGGGATACACCCCGAACACAATGCCGATTACCGTCATACCGATAATACCGGCAACAGCCGACATCCAGGGGAACACGATGCTTGCCTCCATCCAGAGGGCCAGACCGTTACCGCCCGCTATCCCGATAAGCATGCCGATTATGCCCCCGATTTGACATATTACGATCGTCTCCATAAGAAACTGCGAGGTTATCGCTCTCTTTGTTGCCCCAACCGCCTTGCGGATGCCGATCTCCCGGGTGCGCTCGGTAACCGACACGAGCATGATATTCATGACTCCGATTCCTGCACCCAGTAGCGCAATGCCTCCAACCACAAAACCGAATATGTAAAGCACCCCTGTAAACTGGTCGAACGCACCGGAAAGTGATTCGTTGGTTTCGATCTCAAAATCGTTCTCTTCACCCGGCGGAACTTTCCGGATGGTCCTGAGCACGCCCGTTAATTCATCCATCGAAGCCGGTATGGCCGTCATCGAGGGAGCCTTAACCTGGATATCGATGTTCCGCTCCCCGCCATACACATTCATCGCCGTGGTATAGGGAATTAGCACAAAATTATCGAGGAAGCTGCCGAAAATACTCCCTTTTTCATCGGCAAAACCGATAACCCGGTACGGGCGGCCATCGATGCGTACCGTCTTGCCCACTGGATATTCCACCTCAAAGAGGGACTCCCGAATATCCTGACCGATAATGACAACCGGGCGGGCGTACCGGATATCCTCGGAAGTAAAATTACGGCCTTCAGCGAGTTCATACGCATTGTTTGAAAGGTAGTACTGGTTGCTGCCCCTAACCGGAACATTCGGTTCGGTTTCCTGTTCACCATACAGCACCCTTGTTGTGGAAAACCGTTCATCCGGACTGATATCAGAGACCGGCCGAACCCGTTCCTGCAACTGCTCCATCGCATCAAACGTTATATCCTCCCGATTTCGGTAACGTTGCCAGTCGCCTCCCATTCGAACAGATGGATATTTTGAAATATTGATGACGTTGCCACCCATCAGCGTCATAGTTTCCTTGAAATAGGTATCGAGTACCAGCACCGCGGTGGAGGCGCTGATGATGGCAAACACGCCCACTGCGATGGCCAGCAGCGTGAGTGATGAGCGGAGCTTGTTGGCTGCAAGCGATGTCAACGCCTGTTTTACCACTTCCAAAATATTCATTGTTCTCTCAACTGCATCTTTTTTTATTCGTACCGCAGTGATTCGATCGGGTCGGACCGGGCCGCGCGCCACGCAGGCAGGAAGCCGAATATGAGCCCCACAAGCGTACAGATAACAAACCCGACAGCCACCGTCTGCCAGCTCATATAGGCCACAAAAATTGGTTGATAACCTGTGTGGTGGCAATGGAAAGCAGTACGCCGATTATTCCGCCGATAATACAGATGATGGTGGCTTCGATGAGAAACTGGGTGAGTATCTCCCAGGCCTTCGCACCAACGGCCTTGCGGATGCCGATCTCCTGGGTTCGTTCGCGTACCGAAACAAACATGATGTTCATTACCCCGATTCCGCCGATAAACAGGGACAGGGAGGTCAGAAATATTCCGATACCGTATATGGCAAACGTCATCGATTCATACTGCTGCCGGAAAGCCTGGGGCCTGTTGATGGCAAAATCGTTCTCCTCGAGGGGATCCAGCTGGCGAATCTGACGCATCAGTCCCTCAACCTCATACTCGCCTTCGGCCTGGGCGGCTTCATCCGGAAACTTGACCGTCAGACGAACATCGGTACGTGTGCCGTAGAGTTCCTGTAAGGCGGTCATCGGGATTATCACCTGGTTGTCGATATCCTCGAGGCCCAGGAATGAACCCTGGCGCTCCAGCAGACCGATAACCAAAAACCGGCGCCCTGCGATCTGAACCTCCTTGCCAGGGGGGTATTCAAATTCGAACAGAGCATCAGAAACATTTTGTCCCATGACCACGACGTTGGCTCCGGTTCGTTCCTCTTCTGCCGTAAAAAAACGGCCCTCCTCGATATCCATCGTACCGGTGCGCGTTATGCTTTGGGTTGCTCCCTGGAGGGTTATGCCTTCGGTATACTTGTCACCATATCGTACGGTCGCACTTCGGTTGGCACTGGCCGATACCGCCTCGGCGAAACGACTTCGCTCTTCAAGCTGCTCAACGTATGAGATCTTCATATCGGGCCGATTGCGGTACTCCCACCACCGGTACTCGCCGCTACCCAGTCCCCAGGGCCATTTTTCAACATAAATTACATTCTGGCCAAGCATGCTCATACTCTTCTCGAACGAACGGTCGATACCGTCAATGGTGGTAGACATGGTCGTTACCGATACAATACCGATAACGATACAGGTGGCGGTTAGAATGGATCTTGTTTTATTGGTGCCCAGCGCTTTGGTCGAGATTTTTAATCCCTCCCAGATGCTGCCGGCTACCCGGTAAAATCTGGACATGGCACACTACGGTGATACCGCTCGTGCGGTTTTTCAAATTACGATCTGAAGGCAACGACAGGTCATCTAGTTTACCTGCAGGGTTAACACGTTCGATAACAGGGGTAACAATCCCACGGTTATAACGATTAACTCCAGGCATACGAACAGATACCTGCATCGTTGCAACAATACTGAATTTCTCTCTCTTAGTACAAGTCAAAAACAATTCAGGTATCTGTACTAATGTAAATTCAGAAATTCGGGCTGACGGTATGCTGCTCGTAGAACGTGCAGATAATGTCCACGGCATCCAGGTGTCGGTCCGTAAGATGAAACAGGTCGGTATCTTCCGGGGAGATGGTGCCTTCGGATACCATCTTGTTTTTGATCCATTCCACAAGTCCCTTCCAGTAATCCGTGCCGATCAGCACCACCGGGAAGCGCGAGATCTTGTTGGTTTGTATCAGGGTCATCGCCTCGAAAAATTCATCCAGCGTACCATACCCGCCGGGAAAAACAACAAATCCCTGGGCATATTTGACAAACATCACCTTACGAGCAAAAAAGTAGTGAAACATGATGGTATAATCGGGATCTACATATTGGTTAACTCCCTGCTCAAACGGCAGGTCAATACCCAGCCCCACCGATTTGGCCTTCTGTTGGCTGGCGCCCTTGTTCGCGGCTTCCATAATACCGGGACCGCCGCCGGTAATCACGCCGAATCCCTTTTTCGTCAGCTGCTCGGCCACCTCGATTGCCTGCTGATAATATTTCGCACCCGGCTTGGTACGGGCCGAACCAAATATGGATACGCACGGACCAATACGGAACAGCTTGTCGTATCCATCTACAAACTCTCCCATAATCTTGAAAATACTCCAGAGGTCGGTGTCGCGCTCCTGGTCGAAATGTTCGGGAACGAGACGGGCTTTACCACTTGTTTGCTGATTTTCGTCGTTATTTTGCATAGGTATTCGTATTACTTTGTGCGATTAAATATCTCTACTGAAAGTGTGACACCCGGCGACCGGTCGGCAAGCAGGGTCGGTTTCAAATCGGTTTTCAATGTCAGATCCTTGGAAACATCAAAAGTTCGCATATGGGCATAAACATAAGCATCCAGTGCATTGAGGCCGTACGCCAAAACGATACCCATGTACGTTAAATCACGCCTGTTGCGCAATCGATTTCTGGTACTGCGAAGGGCCTCGTTGCTGGTATTCTCGGGAATATAATCGGGTGTCGGTCCAAATTTCATGTCGTCATGAGTGGCGTTATAGAAAGCGGCCCGGTAATCGTGATATCGTTTGGTAAGATCTATGTTATAATAGATCACCCCGCCGATCAACCCATAAACAATCGGTATTTTCCAGGCCTGCGCGTTTACGAGCTGTCCCCATCCGGGAACCATCAGCGATTTAAACAGTACACTTTTAGGTTCCGGGAAATCCCGCTGTTCCCCGCCATCCCCCCCGCCCGTGGTATCCGGCTGCCCGGGTGTCAACGACCATTGGTTGTGGGTGTAGGGTGAAAGCAGCGCTTCCAGATTCTTTTTTTCGGCAGGCGACGGTGTGCCGGGAATACGGTTTTCCTGGGCCGTCATCGGAGAAGCAAACACCAGTAGAAAAACACCGATAAACAGGCTAAATCGATTCAAACAATTCGAGCAGCCGATCCAGATCTTCATCATTATAATACTCGATCCGAATTTCACCGCCATCTTTTTTGGGTTTTACATTTACTTTGGTACTGAATTTACGTCGCAGCCGGTTGGATATTTCGTTGTAGAACGCCCGGTTTTCATCTTTTTTTGGACGATCTTTCGTTTTCTGTTCTTTCTTGTCTATCTGGCGGACCGCTTTTTCAATCTGGCGGACGGAGTACTCATTTTCGATGGCTTTCTCAAAAATCTTCTCCTGCACTTCGGGATCCTCGATGTTGATCAGCGCGCGGGCATGCCCCATGGAAATTCGCCCGTCCCGCAGCGCCTTTTGAATAAACGGAGGCAAGTTCAGCAGGCGCAGCATGTTTGTGATCGTCGATCGGTTTTTACCGACTTTCTCAGCGACCTCGGCCTGGGTGTAGTTGCACTCTTCGATCAGCCGTTCATACCCCATCGCAATTTCGATGGGATTCAGGTCTTCCCGCTGGATATTTTCAATCAGGGCGTAGGAGATGATATCATCATCATTCACCTCGCGGACATAGGCCGGAATTTCCTCCAGGCCGGCAAGCTTGGAGGCCCGCAGCCGCCGCTCCCCGCTGATCAGTTCGAATCGCTTTTCCCCAACATACCGTACGGTTATCGGCTGGATCAGCCCGTGTTTCTTGATCGATTGCGCCAGCTCTTCGAGGCTCTCTTCACTAAATTCCTTGCGCGGCTGATGGGGATTTGGCCTGATGTTTCCGACCGGAATGTGAAGCACAATGTTCACACGCTTCTCCGGTTCCATAAAGGTACCGGATGACTCTTCTCCTTCCCCTTTTTCGCGGCCCTCCCCCTCGTCGTCGTAATCGGGGAAAAAAGCTCCCAATCCTCGTCCCAATACTTTTTTAGATGCCATAACTGGTTATCTCTGAAACTGCAGGTCTAATTAGCAAATACGGGGCTGTTCGTAAACAGATCCTTGTTGCGGTGAATAATTTCGCGGGCCAGTGCCAGGTAGTTTTTGGCGCCCTTGCTAGTTGAATCGTACAGCAGAGCCGGCTTGCCGAAACTGGGCGCTTCCGCCAGGCGAACGTTACGGGCAATAACGGCGTCAAAAACGCGATCTTCGAAATATTTGCGTACCTCCTCGGCGACCTGGTCGGACAACCGCGTGCGGGTATCGTACATTGTCAGCAGGACGCCCTCAATTTCAAGGTCGGTGTTCAGGTGCTGGCGCACAATTTTTATGGTATTGAGCAGCTGGCCGAGCCCCTCGAGTGCAAAATATTCGCACTGCACCGGGATGATGACCGAATCCGAAGCCGTAAGGGAGTTGATTGTCAGCAGACCGAGGGAAGGAGGGCAATCGATAATGATGAAATCATACTGCTCGCGCAGTTCCGTAATCGCCTTCTCCAGGATCCGTTCGCGTTCATTGCGATCGATCATCTCGATCTCAGCTCCTACCAGGTTGATATGGGATGGCAGCAGGTCGAGGAACGGCAGATCGGTTTCAAGTACGGCCTCTGTGGCATCAACGCCGCCAACCATCACTTCATAAATAGAATTGGTTACCGTCTTTGATTCAATACCGAGCCCACTGGTGGTATTGCTCTGCGGGTCGATGTCAAGAATGAGGGTGGGATGTTCTATGGCAGCGAGGCTTGCCGCAAGGTTTATGGCCGTCGTAGTTTTACCAACTCCCCCCTTTTGGTTGGCAATGGAAATTACTTTACCCATGTATCATGTGTTGATCAAATAATTAACGGAAGTTCAAAAAAATATAATGTGCAACCCCAAGCTTAACAAAAATACTTATTCACATCTTATCAACGATTATTGTAGTAGATATCTTATAAGATTAATATGGGACCAGATTCTGCCGGTTTCAGGGTATCAGCGACCGGATAGTAAAATAGCCGTACGGGCCCCGGCAAGCCGGGTTCTGCCCTACTCGTTTCAGCCGGTGCTTCAGATGAGCAACGCGGCAAGTACAGCAGAATATCAGGCCTGGTGCTTCTCCGGTTCGTTGCGCGAAAGATCGTCAGGAGCGCACCATTTCACCCAGGCATGCTCTCCCGCTTCCGCTAAACCAGCTCCCCGAGCGGAGTGTAGCCGAAATCAAACGCTTCGGCCACGCTTTGATAGACAATTTCGCCGTTGATAATATTGAGTCCTTTTTCCAGTTCCGGGTCCTCCTTTACAGCCTTCCTCCACCCCTTGTTCCCCAGGTCAAGTGCATATGGCAGTGTAACGTTGGTCAGGCCCAGAGTAGAGGTATTGGGAACCGCTCCCGGCATGTTGGCCACGCAGTAGTGCAGCACATCATCAACCAGAAAGGTGGGGACCTCGTGCGTGGTCGGTTTCGATGTTTCGAAACATCCCCCCTGGTCGATGGCCACGTCCACCAGTACGGCCCCGGGTTTCATCACCTTCAGCATCTCCCGGGTTATCAGGTGGGGAGCCTTGGCCCCGGGTTTCAGCACGGCACCGATCACGAGGTCGACGTGCGGCAGCATTTTGCGAATGTTGGCTTCGGAGGAAAACATGGTTGACACATTCCGGGGCATAACATCGTCGAGGTAGCGCAGCTTGGCTATGTTGATATCCATGATAGTGGTGTTGGAGCCCATACCCGCGGCTACTTTTGCGGCATTAACGCCCACAATGCCCCCACCCAAAACCAGGGTTGTGGCCGGCGAAACCCCGGGAATGCCTCCCATGAGAACACCACGCCCGCCAAGCGGCTTCTCCAAGTACTTGGCTCCTTCCTGGGCAGCCATGCGTCCGGCCACCTCACTCATCGGAATCAGCAGCGGCAGGGACCCGTCCTCCTTCTCCACCGTCTCGTAGGCGATCGCGACGCAGCCCGAGTCGACCACTGCTTCGGTAAGCTCCCTGCTGGCGGCAAAATGAAAATAGGTGAAGATCACCTGGTCTTCTCTCATGCGGGGATACTCCTCCTTGATCGGCTCTTTCACCTTCATGATCATGTCAGCGCGGTCCCACACTTCCTCGACATCCGCAAGGATTGTTGCGCCCTCTTCCCGGTACAGCTCGTCGGGGAACCCGCTGGCTGTGCCCGCCCCCTCCTCAATGAGCACCTCGTGGCCGCTCTGGACAAATTGCTTGACCCCGCCCGGCAGCAGGGCAACACGGTTTTCATGCGTTTTAATTTCCCTGGGAACTCCGATAATCATAGCTGACTGTCTGTTTTTTCGATTCAATTTTGTGCCAAAGGTAGGTATTTTTTGACAAAAAAGAAGGAGAACAGAGAGGTAATATGAAATGCTGAGGCATCCGAAATAACCACCTCTTTTGTAGTGAAAAGTACAAACGACAAATGCCAATTCATCAAACTACGACAAGCCCGTGAAACAATCTTAAAAAAAATACTAGCTTGCTTGCCTGCTGCGAGGAGACTCATTCCCACTACCGGATTAAACCGTATGCAGAAGGGCGGGAACACAATTTAACATTGTATGTCAAAATTTGATGCCCGGATCTCACGCATTAGTCTTTTATCTCAGCGTATTTCTTCAGGCCCTCTTCGGTAATTTTGATGTGTCCGTAAAGAAGAGGCCCGCCGATGGTAACGATTTCGATATACCCCAGGTCCTGGAGATATTCAAGCAGGTTTTTTATTTCGGTGCGATCCAGTTTCATCTCTTTGTTAATACGCTGAACAGACAGCTTTTCCCCGGGTTCTCCATCGGATATCAGGGCGATCTGCCTGAGGAGGGTTTTGCATTTGTCACTGAACTCACTTCCGATGATCATAACATACTGATCGCATTAATTAAAAATGGGATAGAACGATTTTAAAAGAACAAATGTGTCTTACCAAGTTGTTACCACAATATTATCGAATTATTAAGAAATAGCGGGCGATTCTGCCAGGTACCACCTGTTTGGCATTTTAAATTCATCGCAAAATGCTTTTCTTAGGAGTTCGTTCTATTTCTGTCACGAACTCAGACCACCAGCTATGATTTCCAAGGAGATACTGAGTAAAATCCGGAAGCTCGAAATTCGCACCAAGGGTATGGTGAACAATATTTTCGGCGGTGAATACCAGTCGGTTTTCAAGGGGCGGGGCATGGAGTTTTCCGAGGTCCGGGCCTATACCTACGGCGATGACATCCGGCAGATCGACTGGAACGTGACAGCACGCACCGGGGAGCCGTTCATCAAACTTTTTGAGGAGGAGCGTGAGCAGACCCTGATGCTCTGCGTTGACATCTCTCCGAGCGGTTTTTTCGGCAGCCACGATCAGCGAAAAATGGACCTGGCTATTGAAATTTGTGCTGTTTTGGCATTCAGCGCCATTAAAAACAATGACAAGGTGGGCCTGGTACTGTTCAGCGATGTTATTGAAAAAGTGGTGCCGCCCAAAAAGGGCCGGCTGCACGTGCTTCGGCTTATCCGGGAACTCTACACGACCGAACCGGAAGGCACCGGCACGGATATCAGCGAAGCGCTCTCGTATATGAATCGCCTGCTTAACCGCAGGGCCATCGTGGTGCTGGCCAGCGATTTCCAAGACCGTGATTTTGACAAGCAGATAAAGATTACAAGCCGAAAACACGACCTCGTCAACATTCTGATCCACGATGATCTTGAAGAGGAACTGCCCGACCTGGGTATCGTACCGCTCAGAGATGCCGAGACCGGGAACGAGGTGCTGGTAGACACCTCAAGCAGCCGCGTTCGTGCTGCGTACAAAAAGCGGAAAAGAAAAGAAAAGCTGGCACTGAAACATAAATTCCGGCGTCTCAAAATCGACACAATCGATATCCAGACCAATCGTTCCTACATTCAGCCGCTGATGAACTTTTTCCACCGGCGGATGCAGCGGTATTAAGGTGGCATCACCTGTTATAATTGATGCA
>JAWVZC010000109.1:0-11828 GCA_033722415.1 Balneolaceae bacterium
CCATATAGTTATCCCTCTGAATGCGTTATAACAGCTTATCGTTACCTAACACGAGGTGTTCATGTTTTCAGTGAAGAAAACCCGAATATATTCAGGGTTTGTTCACACAAAAAGGAACAACACAACCACCGGGAAACAGTGACTGTAACTTTATGAGGACGCTCTGCCAAGTTCCACCTGTTTCTTCCGGCGGTTTGGTGGCCGGCTATCGCCCCTCCCGGATACCCATCTCTTCCGCCCAGTTTTGCCACTCCTTCTGCAGGTGTTCGGCAACTTCGGGGTGTTTCTCGATAAGATCGGTCGTTTCAGTGCGGTCGGACTGCATGTCGTAAAGCTCCCACTCGCTGCCCCAGCGGACCAGCTTCCACTGCTCGTTCTGGATGGCGCTGCCGTCTGCCCAGTCGAAGTAGAGCGGGGCTTCCCGTTCTATCTTCCTGCCACTGAACAGTGGCAGCAGGCTTATCCCCTCCACTCCAGGTACCCGTTCGCCCCTGTATTCCGCAGGATAGTGAGATCGGGCGCCCGCCACATCCATCAACGTGGGCATGATGTCGATAAAATGGCTCAGGGTATGGTCAACCCTGCCGCCCCCGGTGATCACCTTCGGCCAGTGAACGATAAACGGGGTGGCCGTGCCGCCTTCATATGAATAGTTCTTATACTTGCGAAATGGGGTGTTGGCAACGTTTGCCCAATCCTGCTTGAGGGAGGCCCAGCGGGTCACAGAACCGATCGGCCCCTCACCAATTTTGACCACCTCTGCCGAGGCCCCGTTGTCGGAGGCAAACATAAACAGGGTGTTCTCCCATTCACCTGTTTCTTTAATGTGATCAATAAGCCGGCCGATATTTTGATCCATCCGGTCGATCATGCCGGCATATACCTGCATGCGGCGCACCTGGTCAGCTTTGGCCGAGTCGCTGAGCGATGACCACTCCGGATATTCGGGTTCGGAACGGGGATAGCGTTCGTCAAGCAGCCCCATCTGCAACTGGCGTTCATACCGCGCTTCGGCAATCGCCTCATATCCTTTTTCATATACACCCTCATATTTATTGATTGATTCCTCCGGAGCCTGCAACGGATCGTGCGGGGCTTGGTAGCTCAGGTAGAGCAGGAACGGCTTCTCCTCGTTTTCGTAGCGCCGAAGCAGGTCAATCGACCAGTCGGTCCAGGTATCGGTGCCATAATAATCTTCGGGAGGGGTGTATGGTGCAAGCAGGGAATCATCAAAAACGAACGTCCTCGGGTAGGCCCACTCCTTCTGAGCTGGTTTCCCGGGGTCCGTCGGTCGCTGTTCCCCGGGGTTAAAATAGTTGGCGGCACCATCCCGTAGCCCGCGGTAGTGATCGAACCCCCACTCGTAGGGATTTTCGGTACCGTGGTGTTTCCCCACAAACAGGGTGCGATAACCGGCCTGCCTCAGTACCTCCCCGAACATCACGGCGTTGTGAAACTCATCCGGACTATCGTGCATATCGCTTTGCTGGGCATAGAGTCCGGTAAGCAGCACGGCCCGCGAGGGGAAGCATTTGCTGGTGTTATGCATCCGGGTGAACCGCATTCCGTTCTCCGCCAGGCGATCCAGGTTCGGAGTTTCAATTTCGGACCCGTACGCACCGATATCGGAATAGCCGAGATCATCCGCGAGGATAAATACGATGTTTGGCGGGTTTGACCGGATCTCCTCATCAGTAACCTGCGATTCACATCCGAAAGTAACGAAAATTACAAATACAGCCAGCAACCTTTTAATTTTCAAAATATTCAACATCCCTTTCTCTTTTTATACTGAGTGACGCCACGCTGATTATCTGCGCCAGATTATTGGTTACATAGTATTGTTGATACGATACCTGGTAGTATTTTACCCACACCCAAATCCCATGAAGGAGACTTGCTTTGGTGATATATCCGGGTTAGTTACGGCCTCCTAAAAAAATCACAATTGCTCCTTTCCGATTGCAGAGTTGTTCCTTTTTGTATGAACAAAAACGAACCCAAAAAATCACCGGCGAGGGATTTCTTCGCCTGGCTCCACTTCGCTACGGCTAAAAGAAGCCCAGATATTACCGCTGTCATCTCTACCTTGCTGATAAAGGTTTTCCACTTGCTTGGACCTTCCCAGTATCTGTTGCAGGATTTCTTTCTTTATGCCTGCGCTGCGTTTGCCCGGGGCGGCTCAGAAATCGCAAGACCGGAAGAATATGAACCAAAATTTTCTGGCAGCCCCAAGTCCAGAAAATCCCTGCACCTGATTCCGGTAAAACCCCTTTGTGTGGATAAGCAAGTACTTGGTTGGAACCTCCGGGAGACCAATATCTGGGATTTTATGGTGAATTTTTTGGTTCGTTTTATCTTCACTGAAAAAATGAACAACCCCTGTTTGTCAATAATAACTTATGTTGTACCTCTAAGGCACAATATAGCCATAATCGGACCGCAGAAATGCACGGTTTTTGGGCAAATAAAGAAAATTGCTTACAGGTAATTACCTCATTGATAGCATATGAGTTAATGTTGACGTGAGGAATCCATAGTTATAAATTAAGCTAAAAACTCAATCTTTATTACTATTTCAAAAAAATAATAAACTCAAAGTTAGTGATTACGGAAATAATGAAAGTCCCCTTCAGGGGATTTCGGGGCTACACGTTTTAAACCTGAGCTTTAGATAATTACTTAATTTTCAATTTTCAAGCTCTGATCGCTTCAAGGTCAGCTCCTGCTGTATAAATCCGTCAATATCCACGATGCGGTAGGTTACCGCCGGATCATCCGTGCTGGTATCTATATCCAGCAGGCCGAATGAGGGCTTCTCGTTATATCCAAACAGCGCCCCTTCCAAAACCCCGTGCGTATGCTGGTTGGTGAACTGACCGGACCCGAATTCGTACAGATCATATCCCTGATCCCGTTTTGTAACCCACGCATCCGAGCGGTGACGGTCCGATGACAGCAGCAGCACGCCCCCGAGGTTATGTTCATCGATCCAGGAAAATATCATCTCCCGCTCGGACCGGTAGCCGTACCAGCCGTCCACATTGTTATCGCCGCCTCCCTTGGCCTCATAGTGCCAGGGGATGGATGAAACCAGCAGCTTGAAGGTGGCATCGGAACTTGTGAGAGTCTCCTTCAGCCAGGACAGCTGGTCCGGACCGAGCATCGAGGGATTTTCGAGCCCCGCTCCGGTAAAACGGCCGGCATCTTCGCGGTAGTAGCGGGTGTCCAGCATGATCACATGCACATCCCCGATATGGAAATCGAACCAGCCGCCGGGTTGATCTCCACTGCCGTATTCGGGGTTGACCCAGTTCTGCGTAAAGATCTCCCAGGCCATCGGCTTCCAGTATGGGGTATCCACACTGGGGCCGCCCCAGCTGTCGTTCATGCCAAAGTCGTGGTCATCCCAGATGGAGTAAACCGGACTTGATGCCACCAGGCGCCGAAACTCCGGGCGGGATTGGCGCCGGTAGTAGTGGTACCGGGCCTGGTCGGGGCTTTCGGGATCATCGATATAGACATTGTCGCCGAGAGTAAGGAAAACCAGCGGATTGAACTTCCGAATCGTATCCCACATACGTTCCTTGTGGGGAACATATCCGGCACAACCGCCGAATACCATCCGGAACGAAGCGGGCTGATGGTGAAGCGGATAGGTCCGGAAGGTCTGGTGATTGCCACTGATTTTATGGCGTTCAGGTCCCAGTAACACTTCATAAAAATAGTTGGTGTCGGGGTTCAACCCTTCAACTTGTATCTCCGCGGTATAATCCCGCTCAGATTTACTCAGAACAGGTTCGGTTACAACCAGATTCGACATATCCTCGGAACGGCTCACTGCCACTCTGACTGAGGTCTCTGCTACGGTTCTCACCCACACCTTGACGCTGTGATCGGTCATAGCTCCCAGCATGGGACCGTGAACGAGCTTCCTCTCCATCTCTTCCCATAGCTTCACAAACGCGGGATGATCATGCAGGGGGGCAAACAGGTGCCGCGGCCCGGCAATAAACCACTGCGGCGAAATATCCGACTCCTCCAATGCCTCCTCCATGCTGCCGGCGGCCTCACCGATTTTCCCACGTTGCGCCTGGGCCATTGCCCGCATAAACAGCATTTCGCCATCCAGTATATTCGGGTGGTTCTGGCGATACCAATCGGTGTATTCGACCGCTTTGCGGGCGCTGTCAGTCTGGATCAGGCGCAGGGCATAGGGACCAATTCGCTTCAGTTCCCGTTCGGGATCCGGCTCGCTGTCATAATAATCGCCGGACATCGCGGGATGCGATCCGCCTGCCACCGGATACTCGGGCATGGGGTACCCGTAGGGGAAATCATAGGGAGATACCGTTTGCTGAGCCTGAAGTGGTGGAATAGCTAATAAAACAAATACTGCACATGTGAGAACCGCTCGAAATAAATGATCTGATACTATGCTGGTGAGTAATGAATTCATATATCTTACGTCCAATTAGAAAGTAACTAGTCAACTTTTAGAGGCTCGATAATCGCGCCCACAACTTTTCGTACTCCTGAATCAAAAATCAAAATTATAGGCGCCCCTCTGTTTGAACCCCGCAAAATTGCGCATCGGGCTGTACCGCGGATAACTTTCAAAAACCTCATAACCAAAGGCGCGTGGATCATTTTGTGCAGTTAACACGCTCTGCAGTTTTGAGCTCAGCCTATCCCTTACCGACTCATAATTGGGGTCCCCGGCCAGGTTATTCATGCACTCGGGATCTTCCCGGATGTCGTACAACTCTTCAGCAGGGCGCTTCTCGAATGCCAGGTGAAAAAGTTCCTGAACTTCCGGCTTTTTCCTGTTTTCAAACATCCAGGTTTTGGTGGGCGACCCGTCGATATCGGCATACCCGAGCCCGAACGACTTAAAATCGCCCGATGTCAGGTCCTCCCTGCCCTCGGGCCTGGGATTGCCCGCCGGCCAGCGGTCGGGCTTGTAGTTTCGTATGTACAAATAATCCTGTGTTCGGATACCCCGGGCCGGATAGGCATGGTTATCGGGACGTGCATGGGTGTGGCGTTCCCGGCCGGTTAGCACAAATTCACGTTTTGGGTCGATCGTGCCCTCTTTGTCGGATGTCAGGACCGGAAGCAGGCTTTTTCCCGTAACTTGCTCGGGTATCTCAACACCGGCCACATCAAGAAAAGTAGGAAAAAAATCGATTGATCTTGTCAAATCATCCACTACCCGACCGGCAGAAATATTGTCCGGCCAGCGGACCGCCAGCGGCATGTGCGTGCCATATTCATAGAGATTTGCCTTGGCGCGCGGAAACGGCATACCGTTGTCGGAGGTAACCACCACCAGCGTATTGTCGAGCTCACCCTGCTGTTCAAGCAACTGCAAGATATCAGCCAGGTGTCGGTCTGCCCACTCGATCTCCAAAAAGTAGTCCAGGATGTCGCTCCGCACCACGGGCGTATCCGACAGGAAGGCGGGTACTACGACATTATCCGGATCTTTTCCCGCCTCAATTCCCGTACCTTTCTCGTACGGCAGGTGCGGTTCGTAGGTGCCCACCCAGAAGAAAAAGGGCTTCGCGGCATCTCGCTGCTCAAGAAACTCCCGAACATTGCCGGAGTAATCGAGACTCGTAATTCCCCCGGTCGGTTTCTCTTCCAGTTCCCTGTTGCTGTACCGGTTGCCGGCTGGATTGCGCTCCCGGCCATTAAACTGCCAGTTTCCCGGTCCCCATCCCTTGCCGGTAAACCCAATCTGGTAACCGGTCTCCTCCAGCAGATCCGGGAACACCTGGAATTTCCTGGGAAAATTGCTCGCGTGCGTGCCGGCTTCTTCCAGCTGACCGATATTGCGCCCCGTCAGAATCGCCGCCCGGTTGGGACTGCACTGCGGTGCGGTGGCAAAAGCGTTGGCAAACAGCACGCCTTCCCGGGCTACGCGATCAAATGCCGGGGTTGAAATCTCTTTTGCACCGTAGATACCAGCATGCGGCCAGGATTGGTCGTCGGTAATGAAAAAGAGGATATTGGGTTTCTCAGTCCGAGTTCCATCCGGTTCATTCGCTTCGCTCGTGCCGGCCGGCAAAATGCCCAGGAAGAACCAGCATCCGAAAATAAGAATAGCCGTATAACAAAAGCGGTTTGCATTCATAATTGGTAAATATAAATTAGGGTTTGAATATATATCTGGCCTCGTTCTCGCTTCACTTTTCAAACTCATAGAGGTACCGATCCTGGGAATTTTTCCGCATCTCCCGGGCTCGCCGGTTTGGAACAGCCCCCACGCGATCCGCCCATCGGTCATACATTCGGGCCATTCGGGAAACCCGCCCGGGATGTTTCACACGCAGATCAGTCGTTTCAGTCCGGTCTTCGTCAAGATTGTAGAGTTCCCACGGACCACCCCGCTCGGCCACCAGTTTCCAGGCACCGTTCCGCACCGCCCGGCTTCCACGGAATTCCCAAAACATCGTATCACGGAAAAATTCGCTGTTTCCGGTCCATACCGACATAAGGCTCTGGCCTTCCATCGGCAGGATCTTGTTACCACGGAACGATTCGGGATAGGAGAGTCCGGCAGCCTCCAGAAGCGTGGGCATCACGTCCAGGACATGTCCCGGCTGTCGGGTCACTGAGCCGGGGGCAATAGTACCGGGCCAGCGGACAATCATCGGGGTGGCGATGCCTCCTTCATGAATCCATTGCTTGTATTTTCGGAACGGCGTGTTCGAGGCATTTGCCCACTCGGTATCGTACGAACGCGCCGCCTGCTCTGGGCCGGGCGGCAGATTCGGCGTGCGATTAAAATCATACGGGCACGCCCCGTTATCTGACAAAAACATTATGATGGTATTTTCGGCCACTCCCAGTTCCTCCAGGTTGTCCATCAATCGCCCTACCTGCTGGTCCAGCCGGTCCACCATGCCGGCGTAGGCGGCCATCAGCAACTGTTCTTCCTGCCTGCGTTCCTCGTCCAGTGACTTCCAGGCGGGAACCAGCGAATCCCGTTCAGTCAGCGCCCAGTTCTCCCGTATCAATCCCGTTGATTTCATCTGTTCATACCGCTGTTGCCGGAGGCTGTCCCACCCGATGCTATATGTTGCCCGGTATTTGTCGATCTCTCCCGACATAACATGCAGCGGGAAATGCGGCGCATTGTGAGCCAGGTACAGGAAGAAGGGGTGATTGTTCCCGTTGGCGCTTGAAATCTGTTCCATAGCATAATTGGTGAAGGCATCGGTTGAATAAAAATTATCGGGCACTTGGTAAACGGCGGTGTCCCTTCTCATGAGATTCCTGCCGGTACCCCAGTCTTCGCCGGTGTAGTAGTTGATCGTCCCGCCCAGGAAGCCAAAAAAATGATCGAATCCCCGGTCGGTGGGAGTTCCGGTTTCTTCGAGCCAGTTCCCCAGGTGCCATTTGCCCGACAAGATGGTCTCGTAACCCGCCTGGTTAAACACTTCGGCGAGAGTTACGTTGTTATCGCTACGCGTCACATTGTCTGTTTGCTGGTGATAGAGACCTGTCAGCAGCTGGGCGCGGGTCTCCGTGCACTTGGCGGTGTTGTAGAACTGGGTGAATTTCAGACCCTGCTTTGCAAGTCTGTCTAAATTCGGGGTACTGATCTCTCCTCCGTAAGTACCAATATCGCTATACCCCAAGTCATCAACCAGGATGATGATTACATTCGGAGGAGCCTGCTCTTGTGACAGACACCCGAAGGTCACAATTCCCAATAACAGAAACGCGATATATAGCAAGTGTGATTTCATACCCTTATTTTAAAATGAGTCCTGAATACTCATCAATTATTTAAACGCGTTTAGTGGTTAGAATAGATGGCAACAAACCAGGGAATGCCCTCTGCGTCATCGCGGACCCCGATCCGGGATCTCGCGGTGGTAATGAGCGTTGATTTGTTGCGAGCTGAGCTCAACGGTAGCGACCTTGCGAGATCCTGAAACAAGTTCAGGATGACATACAGGCTACTTTTTTAAACCGCTAAATGCGTTATTTAAGAATTTCATGACTCATAAATTAGCCGCCCATAAATGCGGTAATATTTTTGCCTTCGGGGAACCGATTGCCGATTTTTCAATAACCGATCCCAACTATTATTAAGAGAAACAACATGCAATTAAATCTACCGGAAAACTTCTGAAATCCCTGAAACAATCTGAATTAGTTATCGACAATAGAAATTCTCAATTGTAGAAAAATTTGGCAGTGGTATTCGCAGCTGCTTCTAGGGTTTCGATCCGGACCCAGTGGGCGCTGAACGCCCCGGGAAATGCGAACTGTTCATATCAATCGGCCGGAACCACGATCTCCTTATAGGTTTCGAACGTGCCGTCACCAATGAAATCCACCCGGATCCTGAACGTAACCGGGTGGGGCAAATCGTAACTGAGGTGCAGCGATTTTTTGTCGAATCCGGTCATCAGGAACGGGTCCGAAACGGCACCACTTTCGACATCTTCTTTCTGCCATACAGCACCCCAGTCCTGCGGTTTGCCGTAGCTCCAGAGCTCGTCGATGTAGGTAAACCGGAGCCCGCTCTGCGGCTGGCCCACCCCGTGATCGGTCTGATCGGAGGCCATCACGAACATACCGCGCCAAAAACAGAAATCGGGGATAAGCCGCAGATGGTAGCTGATCGGCTTGATACCCCACACTTTGCCGTCATAGTTCATCATCGGGAGTTCATAGAACAGCCCGTGGACGTCCATGATGAACCGTTCGGTTTGCGCCTCGCGGATCCGCATCCACTCAGTATTCCAGGCATGGTCAAAACTGTGACTCCCTTTCGGCAGGCGGTACCGCTGCCATACCCCGGAGATGCTGTTAAAGTTGTAGAGGATCACCGATTTGCTGTCCAAGCCCGTAGCATAGATCGGGTGCTGGTATTGGCCGCTGGTTTTGCCTTCCACCTCGGTAAACGGCTGTCGCGAGATAATACGCCACTCACTTCCGTCCCACTCAGCGAGCCGGCCACCCCGGCGTTCCCCGCGATACTCCTCGTGGTGATAGGTGTTGTTGGCGATGACCACACGGCCATTCGCGGTGAAGGCGTCCTTGTAGTGCGGACGCGCTCCCTCCGGCAGTTCCAGCTTCTCGTTCAGGTCAAACAGGTGGGTGACAGTCATATCCTCCTCCAGGCTGGCCTCGAAAAACTGCCCCTCCATGGTCAGGAAGTAGACCATCGACTGCGGCTGTTCCAGATGCTCCATCGTGGCCGCCAGGCGGTGGCGGGCCAGCTCCTCGTAGGTGCGCACGTGACCGGTGGTATCGATCAAGTGCGGTCCGATGATCGCCAGGTCGAGTCCCTGTTTTGAGAACCGGTTGGCAAAGGTGCCGGTTACACTCTCCGGGTGTTTCCGCATCTGCATCGATTTATCAATCTCGTACAGCCCGATGCGCGAGCCGTGAATATGCGCCACATAGCCGATCATCCAGAGTTTGTCGGCCCAGGGCAGCAGGGCCCCGATCCCGCTTTCGGAGCGTCCCGTATGCGGTCCCATCACCGAAAGGTTGGGATATACCCCGTTCACCGGGAAGATGATCTCCGGGTTTTCGTGAACGGTCTGCAGATCCTGTCCCAGAATCGAATCAACCTTTCCGCCAATCAACAGGCAAAACAGAATGATTGCCAAGCTCAACAACCTGATATTCATTACGTCTCTGTTTCTTCGGTGATAACTGGCCATTTACCAAAGTCCTCCTCACTAGAAAGTTTTGAACATTGTATTTGTTCTACTCCTCGTACTCCAGCACCTGCCCGTCTTCCAGCAGTTTCTTTCGCAGGATGGCGTACTCCAGGGCCTGCACGTCCACGCCCTGCTCGATCGACAGTGCCGCGGCCGTACCGGCGCTCTGGCCCAGGATCATAAAGACCGGCTCCATCCGGATCGAGCCGAACGCGATATGCGAGGCCGACATCGCCACCGGCACCAGCAGGTTCCCCGCCTGGCCCCGTTTGGGGATGATCGACCCGTAGGCGATCTGGTACGGCTTGGGCGGCTTCACCCCGATATCCCCCTCGTTCTGCACGTACCCCTCCGGGGTGATGTAGCGCTGCACGTTGTGGGAGTCCATCGTGTAGGAGCCCATTCCCACCGGCTCCGGCACCGCCCGCCGGTCCATGATCTCGTGCTCGGTCATCACGTAGCGGCCGATCATCCGCCGCGCCTCCCGGATGTAGAGCTGGTGGGGCCAGTGCCCGTTGTCGGTAAACTCGTCGGCGGCCAGCCCCCACTTGTTTATTTCGGTTTGAATCTCCTCGGGCACCCGCGGGTCGTTGGCCAAAAAGTACATCAGCCCCTTCTGGTAGACCTCGTGCTCCTTGATGATCTCCTCCCGCTTGGCGTAGGAGGCCTCCGGGTAGGCGTAGTTCATCCCGATATTGTCGGTGCTGAACGGGCCGTGGTTGTTGGTGTCGGTCTTGCGGTTGGGAATCTCGTCGAACTTGGTGAAAAAGTTGTTGCGCTCGTGCCAGCCGCTCTCGAACAACCGCAGCAGCCCCAGGTACTGGCTGGCGTCGTAGCTTTCCGGCATCGGGAACGGCACTTTGTTGTCGGGATGGCTGCTCAGGCACATCCGGAAGCAGTAGGCCTGGATCTTTTTGTCGCCGGAGCCTTTCTCCCCGGGCGGGTCGGTCGACACCCGCGGGATGATGCCGCTGGACGGCTGCCCGGGGGCGTAGTAGGGATCCACATGCGGACCCTCCGGCGGAAAGTAGTGGCTGTGGTGGTACACCCCGGTCTGTACCCCGTTCCAGTTTTCGTCGTAGACGCTGTTGGCCTCCCGGCCCACGAGGTAGTCGACCCCGGCGGCGGCCATCAGGTCGCCCTCGTAGGTGACGTCGATAAACATTGCCCCGTGGAACACCTTCCCGCTGAGGGTTTCAAAAGAGACAATCCGGCCGTTTTGCATGGTTACTCCGTCCTTGCGGTCCAGCCACTCGTCGCGAAGAACGGTCACCTCGTGTTCAGCAACCAGGTTGTCGAATACTTGTTCCGCGACATGGGGCTCGAAAATCCACATCGTCTTTTTGTCCTTGTCCACGGCCGCCGTGCCCTGCCCGCGCAGCTCCCCGAATTCGGAATGATCCTGCCAGCGCCACGCCGCCGGATCCTGGTAGTGCTGGTACACCCGGTGGTAGAACTCCCGGGACAGCCCCCCGATGACCGCCTTGTTGCCCACGTCGGTAAAGCCCAGCCCGCCGGAGGAGAGCCCGCCCAGGTGCTTGTCAGGACTCACCATAATCACGGATTTATCCATCTTTGCCGCCTGCACCGCCGCCGTTACTGCCCCGGAGGTGCCCCCGTAGACAATGACATCGGCACGGTAGTGGTTGGTTGAGGACTGGGCCTTGCCAACCTGTGAAACCAACAGAGTTACAATTGCTGCTAATACCAGAATATTTGAGAGTCGATTCATTATTTTCTGTTTTTCGTTACCTATTCGAGGATGTTAGCGTAGTATAATTTTACTCCAACTCCAGTCCGCAATATCTCTTTACGGGATGGGATTAAAGCTATTTAACGTCATCCCGGACTCCGATCCGGGATCTCGCAGGGTTCATCAGCTTTGATCTATTTTCCGACAATATCAACGGTTCATGGCTTTACAAGATCCTGAAACAAGTTCTTTTAGGATGACGCAAAGACTGCTTTTTAACAGAAGATAAACGCGTGATTCATACTGCTTATATAGCCCTTGAAAATCCTATTGGTGTGTTCATTTTTTTACCGATGAAAAAACGAACCAAATGAATCGCCGGCTGGTGAAATTTTTGTTGCGTTCCCTCCGCTGGAGCTAGAACCATTTGAACTCAATCC
>JAWVZC010000110.1:0-11769 GCA_033722415.1 Balneolaceae bacterium
AACCGGCATACGCATTCGGGTAAGCAGCAGTAGAAAAATAGGGGCAGCCACCTGCAGGAACGAGAACGTAGCGGGAGCATCCGAGAACCCCTTGGCCGCAAGCCGCTGGTAACTGACATCCCCCTCGTAGACATACCAGCTGTAGGAGACAGTCAGCAGGAAGATCCCCCCACAAAAAGCCAGAGCACCCACCACTTTTTCTCTTTATTTGACGCCAGGAAGGTGCCAATGGTTTGAATACTGTCGTTGGCTATGGCCGAGTAACCCGCCAGGGCAAATCCCACCCACTTGGCAATCCCGTCATTGGGAAAGGTGACCCCGGCGATAACAAAAAAGAGACCGATCAGTGCCAGGAACGTTCGCTCTTCCTGGAACAGGATATAAAAACGGGCGGAAATACGCTGTTTCAGGAAAGGCTTGCCGCCAGCGATGGTTTCCGATTCCGTATCTGACATAAGCTAACGTTAAATCTATTTCGTTTCCGAACAGATGAATAACTGCCATCCATATAACCAGGCACAATAGTATTAATCAGATGTTAACTTAATATTACTAGCAATACGGGCATATGGCTCCTGGGAACAGGTTTTGAAAAAAAATGGAGATTCTCTGCTTACTGATGTGCGTAATTTTTCATACTTTCGTTATCCCAAATGCGGTACAACACTCATCAGCCGCCGTTTTTTCAGGACTAATTGAATTGTTTTAAAAAATCCGTCGAGCAGTCAGCTATGCCATATCATAAAAACATGTACACTACAGGATATTACAAGGAGCCCGGTCCGAAACTTGACCAGGAATCCCCCTTTAAATCGATGATGGAGCGGTTCCGTTTTGCAGCCGAACTATTGGACCTGGATGAGGGAATGTTCCAGTACCTCGCCAGCCCGGTAAAACAGGTGATTGTCTCTATTCCCGTTGTTATGGACTCGGGAGATATTGAGGTTTTCGAAGGATACCGGGTCATTCACGACAACGTGCTGGGCCCCTCCAAAGGCGGTATCAGGTATGCTCCCGACGTTACCATTGAAGAGGTGAAGGCGCTCGCCGCCTGGATGACCTGGAAGTGTGCCATCGTAAACGTTCCGTTCGGGGGAGCCAAGGGCGGTGTTCGCTGCAACCCGAAGGAGCTCTCCAATACCGAACTGGAGCGCCTCACCCGGCGCTACACCTCCAACATGCTGGAGGTGTTCGGTCCCGACCGTGACATACCGGCCCCGGACATGAACACCAACGAGCAGATCATGGCCTGGATCATGGATACTTACAGCATGAACGTGCATCGCACCGAAACCGCCGTGGTCACCGGAAAACCCACCATTCTCGGGGGATCACATGGGCGTAAAGAAGCCACGGGGCGCGGGGTGGTCACCGTTACACTGGCGGCACTGAACAAACTGGCCATTCTGCCCAACAAGTGTACGGTGGCGGTCCAGGGATTTGGCAATGTCGGATCGATCTCTGCTAAGCTGATGTATGAGCAGGGAGCCAGGATCATTGCCATTAGCGATATCACGGGGGGATACTACAACGAAAACGGTATCGATATACCGGCGGCGATCCAGTACAGCCAGAATAATGACAATACCCTGGAAGGATATCCCGAAGCTGAACCCATCAGCAACGACGAGCTGCTGCAGCTGAAGTGCGATGTGCTGATCCCCGCGGCCAAGGAGGACCAGATCAGCAAAAAAAATGCAGACAAGGTGCAGGCCCGAATCATTTCAGAGGGAGCCAACGGACCCGTTACTGCCAACGCCGATTCCATACTGGAGGAACGCGGGGTGATGGTCGTTCCCGACATCCTGGCCAACGCCGGCGGGGTCACCGTATCCTATTTTGAGTGGGTCCAGGACCGCCACGGCTATTTCTGGACGGAAGAACGCGTGAACCGCCGTCTGAACCGGATGATGCGGGATGCGTTTGACAACCTGTTCGGCGTCAGCGAACACTACGATATCACGCTGCGGCAGGCTGCTTATGTCTACGCCATCGACAAGGTGGCCAAAACCCTTAAAATGCGCGGCATCTACGCCTGATAACCCATCACTACCCCGTTTTATATGGCTGACGAGACCAAATCACTGACCCTGGCTTCCAGTTTTGATGAGATTGAACGGCTGGAGGCATTTGTCGATACCATCCAGGAATGGACCGATTGCAGCGACGATCTCTACGGCAATATCATGCTGGCGCTCAGTGAGGCGGTCACCAACGCCATTGTACACGGGAACCGGGAAGACGACTCAAAGAATGTATTTATCAGTGCCACCCGGAACCGGGATCAGCTGAAGATTAGTATCAAAGATGAGGGGGAGGGATTTGATCCATCCTCACTGCCCGATCCGCTCCAGGATGAAAACCTGCTAAAGGAAGGCGGGCGGGGCGTCTACCTGATCGAACAATTTGCCGATGACGTATCTTATTCGGAAGGTGGAACAAAAATCACCATCCGGTTTGAACTGGATAGCTGATTATTATGGTGCCCTTATTCCTTTGCCCGGGATTTCCCGCGCACGTTTTTTTTGCAATTGGATCCGCACAGCAATGTACAAATTATAAAAATCGTTTACGTTTCCCGTCGATAAGACCGGAAATGAAACGGGACTACACCACGGAATACATCCTATGAATATGAATTGGAATCGGCTCTTTGTAACTACCGCCTTTGTTCTGGCAATTTCCCTGACGGGGTTTCGCTCTGCCGCGCAGGTACAGCAACCGGATTCCATCGTTGTCTACAAAACTGTAGGTGATATCGAACTGGAGCTGCACCTCTTTTTCCCGCAACACCACAGCCCGGAAGGTAAAACCCCCGCCATTCTCTTTTTCCACGGCGGCGGGTGGAAAGGTGGAAATCCCACCCACTTCTACCCGCAAAGCCGGTACCTCGCCCGTCGCGGTATGGTGGCGGCCAATGCCGAGTACCGCATTAAAAACAAACACAATACCACCCCCCGGGAAGCAGTCGAGGATGCCAAATCGGCCATTCGGTGGCTGCGGAGTCACGCTGCTGATTTCGGTATTGACCCGGATAAGCTGGCTGCAGGGGGCGGCTCGGCGGGTGGACATATCGCGGCAGCCGCCGGTATGATCGACGACTTCGCAAACCCGCAGATCGACGCCGATTCGGAATCGGTTTCAACCGCCGGTACCCCTGCCAGTTTCAGGCCTGACGCCCTGGTCCTCTTCAACCCGGTATTCGACAACGGGCCCGGTGGCTACGGGTATGAGCGGGTAAAGCCCTACTGGCGGTCGATCTCCCCGCTGCACAATATCGACGAGCATGCACCGCCGACCATACTCTTTTTCGGTACAGAAGACGACCTGGTGCCGGTGTCAACGATCAAAAGGTTCAAGCGCAGGATGGAAGAACACGGTGTTCGTTGTGATCTACACCTGTATGAGGGATACGGCCACGCTTTTTTTAATGAGGCGAAGTACACGGAAACCCTTTACGAGGCCGACCGGTTTCTTGAGTCCCTGGGATACCTCGAGGGTCCACCCACACTGTCGGTGGAATGAGGGATGATTCCGAGCGGTGCCCCCCTCTTTGATATCGCTGCATTAGAGGGCTGACTGCTCGGAAACGATGCCCATCAGTCGATACAGCTCCGTTTCAGCGGCCTTGGCTTCAAACCGCGCCTGGATCAGGCGGCTTTCGGCATTGATAAGGGTGCGCTGCGCCTCGCGCAATTCAATGGAGTTGATGGTACCAAGCCTGAATCGTTCCAGCGCGATATCCACGGTCTGCTGGGCGTTATCGAGGTTCTCTTCCTCCAGCTCCACCAACCGCAGGGCGTTGAGGTAGTTATTGAATTCCGAACTTATTCCGGCCTTTACCTGCTGCCGCTGCTGCTCCAGGGAGATGCGGCTGTTTTTCAGCTCAATCTGTGCATTCTGCCGGCGCCGCTCCAGGTTAAACCCGTCGAACAGCGTAATGCGAGCCGTTAATCCGTAATTGAAACCGGTACTCTGGCTTAGCTCCAGGAACCCCGCACCCGATTCGTTCAGGTTGTACCCATACCCGACATTAAGGTCGATCTCCGGGAAGCGTTCAGCTTTAATCTCCCGGATCTCCAGTTCGGTAACCCGTTCATTGGTTTTGGCCACGGCCAGCTGCAGGTTGTTGGAAAGCGCGTTGGATACGATTTCATCATACTCCAGGCTGCCGTTAACCGGGATATCGCTCTGAACCGAAAATTCGTCCTCTACCTCCCGCCCAAGCAGTTCATTGAGCAGTATCTTGGCATCGCGCAGAGTGATCTCCTGCCGAATCACCGCAGCCCGGTCGGCGTTGTAGTCGGCACGGGCCTGAAGCAGATCATACTCGGAACCGGAACCGAGATCCCTGCGTGTCTCCGCAATCTGTATCCGCTGTTCGGAGACTTCAAGCGTGCTTTCCAGCACCTCGGTGATCTTTTGCTGGCGCACGATGTTGAAATAGGCCGTAATAATCTGCGAAAGGCTGTTTTCAATCGTTCGCCTCGCCTCAATACTGCCGAGTTCCTTTAGTTCAGAAAGACGTTCGTAGGTGGTAAACATGCCGAGCCCGTCAAAAATAGTCCAGCTCAGGGAGGCGGAGGCACTGGTTGTGGTAGACTCAGCACCATCGACATCCCGGTCCGGGATGCTGTTGCCGGAAAACTCCGTACGGCTGTCTTCAATCCGCTTGTTCCGGGAGGCGGTGGCCGTCAGCTCCGGGAAAAAACCGGCATTCCCCAATGTCTGGTTATTCTCGGAAATAGCGGCATTGTTGCGGGCCAGCCGGATGGAAAAATTGTTTTCGAGGCCGATACGAATCGCTTCATCAAGGGTCAAAAGGGGGGTATCCTGGGCCGAGATTGCCGGTGTGAAGAGTACAATTGGGAACAGCATCAGTAACAAACGTCGGAACATATACATACTTCGTGTTGAAAATTAAATGTTGAAGGTCGAAGGTTTATACTCAACCTATACCCTTCAACCTTTAACAAATAGTATAAATTACATTGGATTGAATCGGAATACCATCAGACTTTCACCGGCTCATACTGCCGCTCTGCCTCCCTGACCACTTCATGATCGATGATATCGTCCTCACTTTTTTCCGGAGACAGGTAGGTGTACATCGCCGGGATTACGTAAAGTGTCAAAATACTTCCAAATATAAGACCGCCGATGACGGCGATACCCATCGATGTGCGGCTTTCGGCACCGGCTCCAAGAGCCAGTGCTATCGGCAGGATACCGAGTACCGTCGAAAGACTCGTCATCAGGATCGGACGAAAACGCACCGCGGCGGCATCCATGATAGACTCGTAAATGCCGAGTCCCTGGCGCTGCCGCTGGTTGGCAAACTCCACAATGAGAATACCGTTTTTGGTGACCAGCCCGATCAGCATGATCATCCCGATCTGGCTGAAAATGTTCAGGGTGTCGTTGAAGTACCAGAGCGTCATCAGGGCACCGGTTATGGCCAGCGGTACCGTGAGCATGATGGTCAGCGGATCCCGGAAACTTTCAAACTGTGCCGAAAGCACCAGATAGATCAATACCAGTGCCAAAAGAAAGATAAACCAGAGGCTGGAGGAGCTCTCCTCGTAGTCGCGCGAGGGGCCCGCCAGGCTGGTGGTATAGGTGGCATCCAGCTGCTGATCGGCAATCGATCGCATCTCTTCAATTCCGTCGGCTATGGTATACCCGGGTGCCAGTCCCGCCGAAATGGTCGCGGAGGAGTAGCGGTTGTAGCGGTAGAGCTGGGGCGGACTGCTGCGTTCGGCCACGGTCACCAGATTGTCCACCTGGATCAGCTGATTCTGGTTATTTCTTACGTACAGGGAGGTCAGATCCACCGGTTCATCCCGGTTTTCCCGCTCCACCTGGCCGATCACCTGGTACTGCTTGCCGTTCATCACGAAAAAGTCGAAACGCTGCCCGCTGAGGGAAAGCTGCAGGGTTTGGGCGATATCGCGGACCGAAACGCCCAGCGTCTTGGCACGATCCCGGTCGATCTGCACCTGGAGCTCCGGCTTGTTGAATTTGAGATCTACATTCTGCACCGTAAATACCTCGCTGTTGCGAACCGCTTCCTGGAACGGGGGGATAGCTGCCTTCAGTTTGTCCAGATTTTGTGCCTGTAGCACAAATTGAACGGGCAGGCCACCAAGGCCGGTTCGCCCGATGGTCTGTTCCTGCGATACAAATGTTTGTGCTCCCGAGAGATCGCTGACCATGCGGGTCAGGTCATTGGCGATCTGATTCTGCGAGCGCTCCCGCTCAGACGGATTTACCAGGATGGTAAAGGCAAATCCCGAGTTTACGGATGTGGATGCCCCGAATCCCGGAGACGTCACGGAGATAACAGACTTTGCCTCCGGAACGCTGTCCTGTACCAGGGTGATGAGCCGGTCCATGTAGTTGTCCATATATTCGAAGGAGGCTCCTTCCGGTCCCTGGGCAAACATCCGGATTCGGCTGCGATCCTCGAGCGGAGCCACCTCTTTTTGCACTGTCGAAAGCAGCCCCCAGATAAACAGACCGCAGACCCCGATAATCACCAGGGAGAGCCAGCGATGATGCATAAAAGACTCCAGCGTACGCCGATATGCGTCATTCAATCTCTTAAAATAGGGCTCGGTTTTATGATAAAACCAGCTGTGTTTCTGTCCCGCCCTCAGCAGCTTGGAGGAAAGCATCGGGGTCAGCGTCAGCGCTACAAACGAGGAGATGACAACAGCCCCCGCAATGACCACCCCGAACTCCCGGAACAGCCGTCCTGTTACTCCGCCCAGGAACAGTATCGGCATAAAAACCGATACCAGAGCCAGCGACGTGGCGATAACGGCAAAGAAAATCTCTTTCGATCCCACGATGCCCGCCTGTATCGGTGGTAGCCCCTGCTCAATTTTCGAGTAGATGTTTTCCAGCACCACGATGGCGTCATCCACCACCAGACCGATAGCCAGTACGATCGCCAGCAGTGTCAATACGTTGATCGAGAACCCCGCCATATACATCACGAAGAAGGACCCGATCAGGGCGATCGGGATCACGATAATCGGGATGAAGGTGGTGCGCCAGTCGCGCAGGAACAGGAAAATAATCAGAATCACCAGCACGAGGGCAATAAAGATGGTTTGCTGCACCTCGTCGATGGAGGCCCGTACATACTCGGTGGTATCAAACCCGATGGCGGTCTCAATATCGGCGGGCAGGTCCTGCTTGATCCGCTCCACCCTTTTGTAAAATTCGTCGGCAATTGCAATCTGGTTGGCTCCCGGCTGCGGTACCAGCACGACTCCCACCATCGGTACCCCGTCCCGCTTCAGGATGGTGCGTTCATTCTGGGGACCCAGTTCGGCGTAACCGATATCCCGGAACCGGATGGTATTGCCGCCCGATTCCTTGATCACCAGATTATTGAACTCCTCCACCTGGCTCATGCGGCCCATTGTGCGCACGGTGAGCTCCGTCAGGTTGCCTTCAATACGACCGGAGGGCAGCTCCACGTTTTCGCGCAACACGGCATTGCGCACATCCAGCGGGGTGAGGTCATACGCGGCCAGTTTGAGAGGATCCATCCAGAGGCGCATGGAATAGGTTTTATCGCCCCAGATCATTACGTTACTGACACCGGGGATCGTCTGTACCCGCTCCTGGAAAGCGTTTTCGGCAATTTCGGTCAGCTGCAGCAGGTTCCGGGAGTCACTTTTGATGTTGTAAAACAGGATCGGGCTGGCGTCGGCATCCGCCTTGGTGACCACGGGCGGCTCCGCATCCGGCGGGAGATTGCCCACCGCGCGAGAGACGCGGGCACGCACATCGTTGGCAGCCGTCTCCAGGTTCACATCGAGGTCGAACTCAACGGTAACCGTACTTCTGCCCTGCCGACTCACCGAGGTCAGGGTCCGGATACCGGCAATCCCGTTGATCTGATCTTCAAGTGGTTCTGTAATCTGCGATTCAATCACCTCGGCGTTCGCCCCGATATATGTGGTGCTTACAGTTATGATCGGCGGGTCCACGGCCGGGTACTCGCGTACTCCCAGAAACGTAAACGCAATAATCCCGAACAACACAATCACAATCGAAAAAACGGTAGCCAGTACCGGGCGTCGTATACTTAGTGAAGAAAGACTCATATCAATCCCGTTAACTTTTCTCTGTTATTGCACTTCCGTGACCTGTACCGGCATGCCCGGGCGTACCTGCAGCAACCCGGTGGTAAGTACGGTATCCCCAAACTCGACCCCTTCGGTAATCTGAACCATCGATTCGGTTCTCAGACCAGTCTGCACACTTTGCTGCACCACTTGTCCGTTTTTGTAGAGGTAAACTTTCTGCCCCTGCAGCTCCGGAACGAGAGCGATCGTGGGGATCATTTTGGCATTGGTGATCGTTTCCAACGTCAGGTCCAGGTTGGCAAACCCGCCCGCCAGCAGCTTCTGCTGCTCGTTGTCGCTCCGGGCCCGGATCTGGAGAGTCCGCGTTTCGGCATCGATTTTCGGTTCGATCGCATATATTTTCCCTTCAAAAACCTCATCGGTGCCCTGCACTGTAAAATGAATCACATCTCCCTCCTCCACTTTTGCCGCATAACGCTCAGGGATTGAAAAGTCGATCTTTATCGGATCAATATTTTGCAGTGAGGCGATCTGCGTAGTGGGGGAAATATAACTGCCGTCACTGACGTACCGCAGCCCAATTCGCCCGTCAAACGGGGCCCGAATCTCGGTTTTGTCGATCTGCGCCTTGATCAGCTGCACTTCCGAACGCAGCACATTCACTTCGTTGAGGGTGGCATCGTAATCCTCCTGGCTGATACCGCCCTTTTCAAGCAGTTTTTTCTGGCGGGCTTCCCGCTCCTCGGCCAGTTCCAGACGATACTGGGCCCGCGTAAGCTGGGCCTGCAGCTCGCTGTCATTAATTTTAACCAGCAGGTCGTTCTCCTCCACCGGCTGCCCCTCCCTGAAATAGATGTCGGTAATCAGCCCGGATACTTCACTCCTGAGTTGAATTTCCTCGTTGGCCATCAGGGTGCCGGTGGTATAGATCACATCGTCAACCGTATCCGGCTTCACCTCGAACGCCTCCACTTTAAGCGTGGAACTGCCGCGACTTGGGCCGGAATTCGCATTTTCACCACTAAAAAGCGGCTTGACTTTCGGGTAGGCCAATGCACCGATGACGAGTAGAACTACAACGGCACTGCTTAATTTCTTTACCAAACTGTTCATTGACTAGAGATTACGAATTGTGCTGTGGATAACGAACAATATAAGAAGATCGTTTTCCAAGATTAGTATATCAGATGTTAAAAAAAGAAAAGCGCTTTTACGGGCAGGAAACCGCAAAGTTACAGCAAAACATTTCTTCGACTCCCCTTTGCATACAGCTCATGCAGTAATGCCGATTAAAACACTCCGATCCCTGGGCTAGCAGGGTACGCACTGCACAAATATTCGGGTTATGCCGTCACACATGATAATAGTCACCGGTTGTTACTACAGGCAAGAAATTGTCCTCTAAACGTGAAAAAATCGGGACAACCTGTATTGTTCACCAGGAAATTGGTTCGCCAGCAAGGCGAAGGGGTACTGGCAAGCGATATGCATGGTTATACGTTGAGCGTGTGATTTCCATCTTCAACGCAGCTAACGGGACCATTTCGCAGTCTTCGACCTCCCGTTATACCCTGTTCGAATATATATCAAGGTAACTCATTGTATATCACAATTTCACAAGAAATCTGCCATAAATCTCGTGAGAAATGGAGGCTGGAGGTCGGGATCTTCCTCTTCTCCGCGCCTCAGAAATAGCATCGACCAGCTGCAAAAATAAAAAAGCCCGGACCCAAAGAGTCCGGGCTATCGTTCCGAATCGGTAAATCGGGTCAGTTGAGTTGCGCTTCCAGCTGTTTTTTCAGCTGTGATTTCGGAACTGCACCTACAATCTGATCAACTACTTCCCCATCTTTAAAAATCAGCAGTGACGGGATACTGCGGATACCGTATTTGGCGGAAATTTCCGGGTTTTCATCCACATTCACCTTTCCGATTTTGGCCTTGCCTTCGTACTCACCAGCCATTTCGTCCACTACGGGGCCGACCATTTTACAGGGACCGCACCACTCAGCCCAAAAATCGACCAGTACGGGTTTGTCAGATTCCAGTACATCTTCCTGGAAAGAGTCGTCTGTGAAGTGTTTTGCTTTACTCATATCAGTTGTTCATCTGTTGTTATTGTTATTCATCTCACACCTGCAAACGCAAATATGGGAGAATAAATTCTAATTTGCTCATCGTTTCTTGTTATAGAGGACATTACAAAAACTTATCTTACGGAATCCCGTTACGGGTTGAAGGTTGCAGGCTTCAAGATGTAAAGCTGAAGATGCAAGGTGGATCCCCCACATACAACATTCAACTTTACAACATATCACTTTTCAATTTTATCCCTTCAGGGTCCAACATCCTACGAAGACCCGTTTGTCTTTTTCAGTGCCACGGCATCTTCACCGATAATGTCTTTGAGGTCACCCAAAAGCTCCTCATTAGGGTCAATAACGAACTTTCTGGAGTGCATTGCAAATGGGCGCTTGGCCTCCCGGCTCATCACCTTAAACTGGATATTGGTCTCTCCCTTGTGCCGGGCGAACAGACCCGCCATTTTTTGCAGCTCCTCCTCGGTTACGCTGGAGGTATCAATATCAAGCTGAAGCTCGATTTTATCCTGGTATTTTTCCCGCATGCTTTCGATGCGCTCGAGGGAGTTGGCAATGATTTTCGTCGGGCCGTTACGGGTATCGATGTGACCATCCACCACCACGAGCGTGTCGACCTGGATCATACCGAGGTGACTGTCATAGACATCATTAAAGGTGATGACCTCAATGGTACCGTGCAGGTCTTCCATCTGCACAAAGGCAAACGGGCGCCCCCGTTTATCGGTCACGCGTTTAACCTCGGTGATGATCCCGGCAACACGAACCTCGGTGCGATCGTTTAGCCGCTCCAGCTCTTCGGGATCGAGGGTGTGGGAGCAGAAAATGTCGATATCCTCCCTGAACTTGTTCAACGGGTGCCCGCTCAGGTAGAACCCGATCAGCTCGCGCTCCTTGTTGAGGCGCTCGATATTGGACCACGGGGCGATATCTTCCAGCTTCGGTTCCTCGATGACCGAGGCGGACCCGCTGCCATCTCCAAAGAGATCCGACTGGTTTGACGCCTCCAGCTCCTGCATCCGGTGGGCGTAGCTGACGATGATATCCAGGTTTTCCAGGAGCTGCCGCCGGTTTTTGTTGAAGGTATCGAACGCACCCGCCTGGCAGAGGCTCTCCAGCGACCGCTTGTTGCAAACCCTGAGATCCATCCTCCGTGTAAAATCGAAGATCGACTCGAACTCTCCGTTCTCCTTGCGCTCCCTGACCAGTTCCTCCACAGCGTTGGAACCGACCCCCTTGATCGCCTCCAGGCCGTACTGGATACGACCATTACGCGCAACAAATTTTCCTTCCCCGGTATTCACGTTCGGGGGATCAAGCCGAATACCCATCTTGTAGCACTCCTCGATAAACTTAGAGACCTTGTCGATATCCCCCATGTTGTGGCTGAGCACCGCAGCCATATATTCGGCGGGATAGTTCGCCTTGAAGAAGGCCGTCTGGTAGGCCACCACCGAGTAGGCTGCCGAATGCGACTTGTTGAAGCCGTAATTGGCAAACTCGGCCATCATGTCGAAGATCTCCTTCGCTTTCTTCTGCTCCACCCCGTTTTCGACGGCCCGGCT
>JAWVZC010000111.1:0-11760 GCA_033722415.1 Balneolaceae bacterium
GCCGAAGGCAGACTGGCCGGCTTCCAGCCCCACCATGCCCGGAATGATCGAACCGTCCACCTGGCCGCAGATGCCCTGAACCAAATGATCTCCCAGATCTTCGTGCGGCGCCACGAGCATGTCGCAGGTGGAGGTACCCATCACCCGGCAGAGCTGGTAGGGCTCAATGCCGCCGCCAACCGCTCCCATGTGGGCATCAAAGGCCCCAACACCGATCACAACATCCTCGGCAAGACCGAGCTTTTCCGCCCACTCATGTGAAATCCTCCCCGCCGGCTTGTCGGCGGTATACGTATCTTCATACAGGCGTCCCCGGATCCCATCCAGCAGAGGATCGAGGGTTGACAGAAACTCCTGGCTGGGCAGACCGTCAAACTCCTCGTGCCACATCGCCTTGTGTCCGGCGGCGCAGCGACTGCGTTTCATCTGGCTGAGACCTTCTCCTCCAGTGAGCTCGTATGGAATCCAGTCGCAGAGTTCCACCCAGGTGTAAGCCTTCTCGCGCACCTGCTTATCCTCCCGGAGCAGGTGCAATATTTTGGCCCAGAACCACTCGGAGGAGTAGATGCCGCCGACATATTTCGTATAGTCGGGACCGCCCCAGCTTCGGGCCAGCCGGTTGATCTCCTCCGCTTCCCGGATGGCGGTGTGATCTTTCCAGAGGATAAACATGGCGTTCGGGTTCTCTTTGAATCCCTCCTTCAAGGCGAGCGGGGTCCCCTGCCGGTCCACGGCAACGGGGGTGGAGCCGGTCGTATCGACGGAGATAGCCGCAATGTTCCGGGCCTCGTTCGCCGAAAGCGTGTTAATGACCTCCGACAGTGTGTTTTCCAGCCCCTCCAGGTAGTCGAGCGGGTGGTGTCGGAACTGGTTATCGGAAGGGATGTTATAGCGGCCCTCGCCCCATCGCGGGTAGTGATACACGGCCACAGCCATCTCCTCTCCCTTTTCACTTACCAACACTGACCGCACCGAGTCGGTACCAAAATCGACGCCAATTACATAGTTCATATTGCTGATATCATTTTGAAGTTCAATGTCTGCTTGTCCTCCGAAAACGAGGGAACGAAGTATAAAACCGTTCAAACCACAGGCAGAAAAACCACCTGCTTCGGTACCAGAAATTTGAGTACGTCACCTATCCCAGCCACCGCAAATCCGGGGAAATCGCAGTCCGTTTGGCAGGCAGAGGATGAACACGCGGCCGATCGGTGTCGATCTCCCAATCCCTGTGCGATTCCGCAGGTACAACCTTCTTGTGGGCTTCCTGAGATCAGGAATATCCAGTACAGTCTTCCCGCTACGGTTTCATGGGTTTGAACACCAGACTGTCACCGCTCGTAATCTTGTCTTCATATTTCTCCTGGTCAAACTTGTAGAGAAAGGCCCCTTTTTTGGAATACTTCTTCTGCTTTTCACCGGTTTTGTTCAACACATCCATTGACAGAATTCGGCGCCTGAAATTGCGTTTGTCCAGCTTGGTATCATAGATCGCCTCGTAGAGCATCTGCAGTTCGGGCAGGGTGAACTTTTCGGGGAGCAGCTCGAATCCCACGGCCTGGTGTGACGCCTTGTACCGGAGTCGCTTCATGGCGGCTTCCACCATCTCCTCGTGGTCAAAGATCAGATCCGGAAGATCGCCCACGGGAAACCAGCGGGCACTGTACTGTTCCACCAGCTCCCGGTCGTGCTCCCGGATATTGATCAGCGCGTAGTACGCCACCGAGACGGTCCGCTCCACCGGGTCGCGATTCACGTCCCCGAAAGCGTACAGCTGCTCGAGGTAAATATTCCTGAGCCCCGTCAGCTTGTTCAGAATTCGGCTGGCGCCTTCATCCAGGCTTTCATCTTTTTGCAGAAAGCCCCCCATGAGAGACCAGTTTCCTTTTTCCGGTTCAAAATCCCGCTTAATAAGCAGCAGTTTCAGGTCTTCCCGGTCAAACCCGAAAATGATACAATCCAGTGCAACCAGTATACGGTCGTGGCCTAGGTAATGATCAATGTTCATCAGGATAATGGCAGTTTGTTACATTATAATGCATTGTTAATTCGTGGGTATTATATTTTTTATCATTGATTATAAACAATATTTTATCATAAAATATTTATTTGATAATAAGAGTTACGATCGATTTTGGAGGGAGCGTTACCGTCAGGCGCGAACCCTCTATAACCAGATCGGAGAACTCGTCCGGTGAAACGATGTCGGGCTGCTCGAAGGTGTTAACAGCGTCGATGGCCGGTCCCGTGAGTATGCGAGCGGATTCCACCTGCCCGATCCCCGTTCCCCTGAAATTAAATGTCACCCGGCGGCTGTTTTCCGGGTCCACATTGCTAGCCGTCACATTTATCGAGCCGTTTTCGCTGCGGGATACTGTACTGCTTATGGCCGGGATGCTATCGCCGTTGTGGGTATACTCGGCAGATTCCAGGTGCACGGGCAGCAGCAGCGCGTCCATATGGGGTTTGTACATGTGAAAGGTGTGGTAGGTCGGGGTTTTGACCATCCGGTCCCCCTCGGTCAGAATCATCGCCTGAAGCACGTTAACAGTTTGGGCGATATTGGCAATGCGGACCCGGTCGGCGTGCGCGTTCAGGATATCGAGGCTGTTGGCGGCGATCAGGGCGTCGCGCAGTGAATTCTGCTGTTCCAGAAAGCCGGCTGTGCTGCCGGGCAGCGGATCGGTCCAGATGCCCCACTCATCCACAGCCAAGGCAACCCGTTTTTCGGGATCGAACTTGTCCATGCGGGTGGCATGCCCCTCGATAAAACGATCCAGGAATCGTGCCTTGCGGATACCGTCAAAGTAGAGATCTTCGCCGAAGTCCACCGAAGGTCCCTTGTTGCCCCAGCTGGGACCGGCAATCGTGTAATAGTGCAGGGAGATGGCGTCCATCTGCCGGTGTGCTTTTTGCATCACGGTTTCGGTCCAGTCATATTCATCATTTGACCATCCGCTGGCGATTTTATAGAGCTCATTGCCGCTGTAATCCTTGGCGTAGGTCTGAAACCGGCGGTAGAGGTCGGCATAATAGTCGGCTGTCATATTGCCACCGCAGCCCCAGCTTTCGTTGCCGATTCCGAAAAATGTAATTTTCCAGGGTTCTTCGCGCCCATTTTTCCGGCGGAGATTGGCCAGTTCACTGTCCCCGTCATACGTCATGTACTCGATCCAGTCCTGCATCTCGGCCGGGGAACCGCTGCCCACATTGGCCGAAATGTAGGGTTCGGCATCCAGCAGCTCGGTCAGGCGCAAAAACTCATGGGTTCCGAAGCTATTGTCTTCAATCACCATGCCCCAATGGGTGTTGATGGTTTTGGGGCGCTCCGAACGCGGACCGATGCCGTCGCGCCAGTCGTATTCATCGGCAAAGCAGCCCCCGGGCCAGCGGATGTTGGGAATCTCCAGTTCCCTCAGCGCGTTGAGAACGTCGGTTCGGTACCCCTCGGTGTTGGGGATATCGGAATCATCTCCCACCCAGATGCCCCCGTAAATTCCCCGCCCGAGGTGCTCTGAAAACTGGCCGTAAATATGGCGGCTGATGGTGTGCTCGCCCTGGTCGGCATTTACAGTAACGGTGCTGGTTTGAGCCCCGCTCACCGTTGACAGTGTCATCCAGAGCCCGGCCAGGCAGACAAGTAACTGTTTCATTTGATCTCCTGTTTGAATTGCAGAATTACCTATTCACGTTTCGACGGCTCTTGTTTTAATCTCACAATCACTCACTTCTGGTTCCAAAACGGTATTTGGTGATCGTGTGATAGGTCTCCCCGGGTCGCAGAATCGTCGACGGATATTCGTCGACGTTCGGAGAGTTTGGAAAATGCTGGGTCTCGAGGCAGAGAGCCCCGTGTTTGACGAATGGAGTTCCACCAGGTCCCTCCAGGCTGCCGTCCAGGAAATTGCCGGAATAGAACTGAACTCCCGGCTCCATTGTGTACACCTTCATCTCGCGGCCACTGCCGGGATCATACAAGGTTGCGGCGTGAAAAAGGGTATCCGATTTTCGGCTTCTCAGAACAAAGTTGTGATCATATCCCCCCTCGACCTCGTCGATGCGTGATCCGATGGCATGGGGCCCGGTAAAGTCGAACGGGGTTCCTTCCACGGTAGCGATCTCGCCGGTTGGAATCAGCTCTTCATCCACCGGCGTGTAGCGATCGGCATTGAGCATCAGCCTGTGATCCAGGATTGGGTTCGAGGGATCACCGGCCAGGTTAAAATAGCTGTGATTGGTCAGGTTTACCGGCGTGGCCCGGTCGGTGGTGGCCCGGTATTCGATCTCGAGCTCGTCCTGCTCGGAAAGGTGGTATACAACGGTTACATCCAGGTTCCCGGGATACCCCTGTTCTCCATCTTCACTCCGGTAGGTGAGCCTGAGCGAGTCGCCGACAATCTCCGCATCCCACAGCACATCGTTGAAGCCGATCTCCCCGCCGTGCAGGTGATTGTCCCCGTCGTTGGCGGTTAGCTGGTATTGGGTGCCGTCAAGCGTAAATTGAGCATCACCAATACGGTTGCCGTACCGCCCGACGATTGCTCCAAGATAGGGATCGTCTCCGAGATATTTTTCGAGCGATTCAAACCCGAGTACCACGTTGTCAAAGTTCCCGTTTCTATCGGGAACCCGTATGGAGGTGACGATGCCGCCATAGTTCGTGATTTTCACCTCCATCCCGTTCCTGTTGACCAGGGTATAGAGGTGTACGGCATTTCCGTCATCCAGTGTTCCAAACGATTCCCGGGTTATACCGGGGGTGCTTTCCATGGTAGCTTCCTGTTGTCTTTCTGATTCATTTGAACAGCCGGCAACGGCAAACAGAAGAATTGCAGCTGCCATGGCCATGAGATATTTGAACCCGGTAGTTGATGCAGAGTTATCCATTCCCATTTCTCCCGTTACCTCATAATTTCTGATGCTGACAATTCCCGACGTTAAGTGTGTTTTTTACGCTTTTATTATTAGTGATAATTTAGCCCGCATGCAACTACTATTTTTGCATCTTGTTTACGATTTGTACCTGCGTGTTTTGGAATTGCCAGAGAAATGAACCACAGTATACACGCCATGCTAATAGGAATAAGATCCACTGAACATAACAATTTCTGGTCCGCCCCATCTGCGTCGGCGGTATTCCATTCGGTTCGTAACCCGCTGCGGTACCCTGATCTCAGATCATATGTAGAGCGGCATTGACGTTACCGGGTGTCATGTTCCCAGACCATTATCTCGGAAATCCCGGTAACAGTATCATCCCCGTGTACGAACACCAGCCGAATTTTATTGGTGAAGACCGGTTCCTCCGGCACCAGCCGGTTGATCGCCATCCCCTGGGGTTCCCTGGGGTAACGCATGGTAATTTGCAGTTTTTCCCAGCTGTCACCGTCCCAATATTCCAGCCAATAGTTATCCGGAGCCCCGATATCCCGATCATCACTCCAAAACAGGATTTCCACCGAATCGACATACTTCCGGGGGCCGAAGATTATTTCGATCCAGTCCTGTTCGTTCGGGGTATTGAGCGCATTCCAGCGCGGGCTATGATTATAGGGAATCAGCCCATCCATGTCTCCAATGGCGTTCAGGTTAGCGTTGGGACCGCTGTATGAGGCCGAATTGATGGGATACGGGGCTCCCGAACGGTATGCCAGGTTTCTTACTTTCTCCACGGGCTGATTCAGCGGCAGCTTTTCGTATCCCCAGGCCTCCAGCTCGGTGAGTCCCACCTGTTGGCCCTGTGATGGTGTCATCGCCACCCGGACTTTGGAGGTTTTAACTTCTCCGGGAAATCGGACGGTATTGGCGCGCCGTCCGGTCGGGCCGGCGGGCCGGCGGCTGATATTTGTAACGGTTTGCCAGCGTTGATCCCGCCACAGCTGGACGACATAATCGGCGGGCGGTACCACGTCCCGCCCGTCATCCAGGAAATAGAGCTTCAGGTGATCCACCTTCCGTTCTACCCCGAAGTCGACCGCGATCCACTCCTCATCGCCCGATCCCGACTCCCATGAGATCCACCGGTTGGCGGGTGATCCGTGATACCAGTAGTTCCCGTCGTTAGCGTAATAGGGGGAATGTTCCGGCTCAGATGATGAGGCCGAGATATGGGGATAAAATCCACGGTCGTTGTTAACTGCAAGATTCACAGGAGCGTTACCGGGATCGAGGGATTTTTCTTCCGGCCTGATCTTCACCGTCATCCTGTTCAGCTTTGGTGACGACGCCACTTTTTCCCCGTCGACAAACAGCATCAATCCTCGTCCCCGATGGTAGCGTGTACCCTCACGGTCCCAGATCACGGAGATCGTCCGGCCGTGGTAAGCCACATCCTCCAGCGCAAAATAATCCCACGTGTCTGGTACCAGTGGATTGAGTACCAGATGGTCATCAGCCTGCGGTCGCAACCCCACCAACCCGGTGATGACATTATTGATAAACCCGGAGTGCAGATAGTGCTCGCTGTGGTAGTGGTCGTCATGGCCCTCCCAGGAGCCGGTAAACGGGTTCGCGGCCTCGGCCAGGTAGGGGCGACCGTCCTTGTGGTGGGTCTCAGTGTAAATCCTCAGCAATTCAACGTAATCATTCCCTGTTACCAGATCCTGATCGTAGTTGTTCAGCAGGTTGGCCATCGCTGTCAGCGTCTGCGTAGTGGCGTAGGGCCAGGAGTTACCGCTCCACCAGCAGCAGTCGTCTGACACCAGGAACAGCGGGTCGTTCTGTTCGGAAGTGGTCGGACCGAAAGGCGCATAGAAATATTGCTCATCCATCAGATATTTCCAGGCCTTCTCATACCCGGGGTCCGGCAGGTTGAACTGCCAGGGCACAAAACCGATCTCTTCTCGCCCATGAACACTGCCTGCATGTTGACCGGTCTCATGTGTGAGGCTGTAGGCTTTGATACCGTTGATTTCATCAAAGGCGAACTGGTGGAAAAAGAAATGCCGGTCCGGGTCCCAAAGCTCCTCCTGTACCCGTCTCTTCAGAGAATCCGCTTCCCGTTTATAACGTTCGGAAGCTGCCGGATAGCCGAGCAGATCCGATGCTTTGGAGAGGGCCACCAGGTCGCCGTACATATAGCTGTTCAGCGTGGGTCGAAATCCCTCCCCTCCATTGAATTGATTGTCGGTCTGACGCCCGTTGATGTTATACTCCATACCGTCGTGCATACCGTCCCACATAAACATCCCGTGCTGCTCGTCAAAATGCTCTTTAACGAACCCGTTGTATTGTTTGATCATGTAGGGATAGACGCGCTCCAGGAAATCCCTGTCTCTCCACACCTCGTAGATACCCCACATCGAATCGCCGTACCAGTTACTGTAGCTGCGCGGTTCGGCGCCCGGTGTCTCAAACCAGTAACGGGCAAAGTCATTGATAATGCGGGGATTCTTCAGCCAGCGCACCTCATAGAATTGGTGGCCGAGTGGACAGCTTATACCACCGTAGCTGCCCGACCAGAACGGGCGGTTGATGAACTCGGTGAAGGTGTATCCCGTTTGGGGAGAACCGTAAACCAGGTGCTTGGTCATCAGTTCCCAGCGATAGTAGTAGATCTTCTCAAAAACCGGTTCCGGCGCCTCAAAGAACGGAATATGCCTCTTGTACCAGTCCCAGTCCCGGTTGTCCCACCAGGTCTGCCGCTCCAGTACCTGCTGTTTATCCAGGATACCGTTGCTGTTGCTTTCAGCCGACTGGGCAGAAACATCTCCTGCAGGTGGTGAAAATATCAGGCAGATTGCCGCATAAACATAACATAGTGTGGCAGATATCCTTTTTCTCATGCTGGTTCCCCAGTTCCCCTTTCTTGGTTCCCGTTCTATTCCCGATCAATTGAAGTACATCAAAAAATCCGGCAGAAACAAGGCCCGTAACCTGCATTTCTCACGAAAATTATTTTCAGATTTCTAGTAATGCTCTTATATACAGTAAGTTACAGTTATTTTTTTGACTTCATATGGCATAACAGCAGGTAGTGGACTGCGAAAATATCCCGTCTGCTGCGTTGAAGGTGGAAATAGCCCACTCAACGTGAGATTTTACAACACAACCGTTGCACAGGAGAATAAACAGTCGCCGATCGTTCGGTTGGCCTCAAGGGTTTGAAGTGGGTGGAAGACCAGTGTTTTGTGCTCCCGGCAGTATCTGGTTGACGAACGGTTTTCGACAGGACTTTCAACGGGATATGGGTACATTAACATACCAAGGACTAATGTAGCGGGCGAGTATTCCCAGGAGATGCTGTCTCTATATTTGGGATTGCGAGTAACTGTCAGGATGGAATGAAGCGGCCACGTAAAGGGTAACCCGTTTTCTTCCTGATCTGTTGCAACGTGGCGGCATTCTGTTCATCTGTTGATTAGCTGAAATGACCCCTCACCGGCAAGCAGAGTGGAGCACCCGGCTGGCTCGGCATGCCAAAAGTTCGGCCCAGTTGCATGACCGTCACATACCGATGTTTTTATTACTATACTGCATTATTCACTGATTTTTTTGAATTCGATCATTTTTCAGATGGGTCTCGGCTCAATCTTTAAATATGCTGCGATCGGTTTAATGGGCATTCGGCCTGCTATTGATCGGAGCCACATTCATTTTTTCGGAACGGGATATGAAAATTATCCTGCTGCCGCTGGCGATGACATCCATGGGAATGGGTTCGGTTTTATACGGTATATTTGGACTTTTCAGCGGGTACTACACAACCCGTACCGGGACGGTTACAAGAGAGGATCAGCCCATTTTTTACTGGTCTCTCCTGCTGCTGTCCCAGGCCGCGGGATGGTTTTTTGCGGTAACGGGCATCCTGTTCCTTATTTACCTGTAGTCCCAAATCGTTGCACTTTATTTGTTTTTCTCACTTTTGGTATCAATTACGTAGTGCATCAACAGATGGAGGGTAAGGCATTAATCAACCGGTATCTTGCCAGACGAAACAAGCGACTCACATATGCGATTTTCTGCGTATTTCTGGCATCTGGGATGGTTGTGCCAACATACTCGACCCCACCCGGAAATACTGAATAATACCTCCTGGAACGGGGTATTCATTTTTTTAGCGGGTAAAATCCCCAAAGGAGCAGGGCCCAATGAACCAGCACCTGCAACACTCACCAGAAAACCCTGCTATTTACTCTTCTCCCCCCCCAGTAAGGCACTTGTTAATCCGCAACCAGTAGGTTACCGGGATTGGGTGCCGGGATTTTTCGGAATTGGTGAAGCCTGGACCATCTGGACGTACCCTTTTCGGCTAATGAATTTGTTGAGTCGGCGGATTGATCACACGAACAGGAGCACCCCTGTTATGGGTAAAGGAGTAATGAGACATTTTGAATGAACTCATTGTAAGCATTTCTCCAGTTCCTCTCGCGGTAATCCCATATCCTCCTTCACTCCGGAAAGCGATATTTCACGGGATGAAATCAGCTCACGAAGTTACCCGCTGTTTAAAGGGAGTCTGTAACATCCCGGCCACCGGTTCGTATTTTTCACCTGGCGAATTGTAATGTCAACACTGCCATTTGTTTTTCACCATGATTCCCTATGTTCATGACACGGCGGGTGCTGTCCACCTTGTTGCCGCCGTCCTCTCCCTTGTTACCGGAACAGCCGTCCTTGCCCTCCCCAAAGGCACCCGGCTGCACAAAAAAATTGGGTATCTTTACGCCGCAAGCATGCTGGTGGTGTGTGCTACGTCATTCATGATCTACCGCCTGTTCGGTGGATTCGGCGTCTTCCACGCTGCGGCCCTGGTCAGCCTCGTTACCCTGGCAGGGGGCATGATCCCGGCACTTATGCGAAGACCCGAAAGCTGGCTCTCCATTCACTTCAGTCTGATGTACTGGTCGGTCATGGGCCTCTACGCCGCCTTTTTTTCCGAAATCGTGACACGCATTCCCGATACGCCCTTTTTCGGAATGCTGGGGCTCGGAACGGGCATGATCATGGGGGGGGGGGATACTTCTTTTACCGCCACAAGCAACGATGGGCCGAGGAGATGGAACAGCCGGGTTGAACGTGGATAAACAGGATATTGCGGACGAAAGTCGCCTTATCCTTTGGCCTGAAATCATACCCCCCCCACCGGCATAAGTAATTCAAAGAAACGGAGGCATCAGTACCAGCGATATCCCCGTTCCGCTACAAAAACAGTTTCACGGTCTCTACCAGCAGCCAGCTGAAGAGGATGAGAATTTCAATCAGAATCATGACAAAGGCGACCAGCAGGGCCCAGAGCAGCCAACGGCTCCGGTTTACAACCCGGTCGGGATCCTGTTCCATTTCGACCAGGAGGTTCGAATTACGCTGATTGCATTTCCAGTAAAGATCAAATAATTCGCCGATCACGGGCACGGATCCAAATAGCAAATCCACGGCTATGTTCAGGAACATCCAGAATAACACGACCGGCTTTGCCCCCAGCTGCACGGCTTTCACGGGATAATAGAGGGCGATAACCGCACCGATCCAGTCTCCGGCACCGGGAATCAGCCCAATAATGGGGTCGATGCCGAAACGAATATTCGTACCCGGTATGTGAAACCGGTTATCCAGCAGGTCGGCAAGACGCTGATGTTTCTGCAGTCCCGGATCCGGCATAGTATTATGGTCCCAAATTGTTCTATTTGCTAACCAACCTGATTTCACCAGGTTTCCGTTCTGTTTATTTACACAAATTAGCGCCAGCCCGGAGAATACCTGCAAGAGCGCCGGCTCATCAGTATAGGTATGTTTGTCGAAATAGTTACTCTTTTTTAAAAAAATATGTTCGGGACATTTCGATCAGCACAGTGCAGGAAAAAGCCCTGCGAATACCCGGAACAGTCTGAAAGGAGGACGTTGCCTTTCCCCGTGCGGAAGACGGGAAGCAGCCGTTCTGGGGAGACCCGGCATACCCGGTTTAACAGCAGAATGCTGCTATACCAGCTCCTTCTTCTTTTCAGCCCGTTTTCGTTCGTTATGATCGAGGTGCATTTTCCGGATACGCAGGTTTTTGGGCGTAACTTCGAGGAGCTCATCCCTGGCAATAAACTCGATATGCTGTTCCAGGCTCATCTTTTTGGCGGGATCGATCTTCACGGCATCGGCAGACTGGGTGGCGCGATGGTTGGTCAGGTTTTTCTTTTTCGCCACGTTCACCACCAGATCCTCACTACGATTGTTGGCGCCAACCACTTGTCCCATGTACACCGGATCCCCCGGTTCCACGAAAAAGGTGCCGCGATCCTGCAATCCCTCGAGGGCGTAGCTTGTCACTTCACCCCGTTCGAGCGCGATCAGGGCCCCACGATTGCGCCCCGGAATATCACCTGCGTACGGTTCATAGGCATCAAATTGCTGGTGCATAATGCCGGTACCGCGTGTTTCGGTCAGCATCTCGCTTCGAAAACCGATCAGTCCGCGAGAGGGGACCCGGAAAATAAGCCGGTTGTGATCCCCCTCCTGGGTCATGGAGGTCATGATTCCTTTCCGCTGCTGGAGGTTGTCGATCACGCGGTTGCTGTAATCCTGGTGCACATCCACCACCACCTCTTCGTAGGGTTCATGCACCTGGCCGTCGATCTCCCGGTAGAGTACCTCCGGGCGCGAAACCGCAAATTCGTACCCCTCGCGCCGCATGGTTTCGGTCAGAATTGCGAGCTGCAGCTCACCCCGGCCGGACACCTTGTAAACATCGGGATTGTCAGTCTGTTCCACCTGGATCGCCACATTGGTTCTGATCTCCCGCATCAGACGGTCTTTAAGCTGGTTGGAGGTGAC
>JAWVZC010000112.1:0-11711 GCA_033722415.1 Balneolaceae bacterium
ACGGGCTCTAATCCTGTTAGCCATTACGGGTGCTGGTTTCTTTCCATAGGCTTTAGCGTCTAACAGGCTAATAATCTGATTTTTACTAATCTCTTTAATCGGATACTTACCTAATTTTGGAACCAATTCTACATCAATGATTCGTTTGTATTCCTCTCGTGTAGTCTCCCTTAGGGTTGGCAAATATTTCTCTTTAAACTCGGTGGCAACTGCTTTAAAGGTCTCGGGGTCGGGCTGGTTTTTACGCCTATTCTTTTCGGCTTGGGGGTCAACACCCTCGTTAACCTTTTGGGCCAGTTCTCGGGCCTTGTCTCGGGCTTCTGATAATCCCAGGTCAGGATAACTACCCACCTTATAAGACTTGTAATTTCCATTGAAGTAATACCGATAATAGAAATAAATACTACCCGCTTCGGTGAGTCTAATAAACAACCCCTTAACCCCTTTTCCTTTCAAGGTGTTATCCTCAATTAGATGTTGATCGTAGTATTCCGTCCTCTTGTCCGGGGGCGTTAAATTCCGAATAAATTGGTCTGTCAAATGTCGTTTAGGCATAATGGCTATTTTTACATTCTGGTATCAGACTGGTATCAGAAAATTCAGCGAAACAAGTCTAATTAATAAGAAACTTTAAGAACTAAAATACCCTCTAATATTATTATATTCAACGATTTAGAGTGTTTTATTCGATAAGAAAAGAATTTATAAGAATACTATTAGATATGCCTTACAAGCAGGGGGTCACTGGTTCGAATCCAGCAGCACCCAAAGCGCCATCATGTGAAATTAGTGATCTGAACAGCATATTCCGTTTATTGTCAGATGCGAATCCCGAAACCATGCAACAGCACCAGTCGCAGGCCGACATAGATCACCAGTATGGCTGTTAGAATGCCAATGATGCGCACATTGAATTTGCTGTTGGAGAGGTACGATCCGAGTGTGCCTCCGGTGACCACGGCGATAATCAACTGGAATATCAAGACCGGATTGACTTGGAACGTCCCCGCCACCAGCAAGCCCGTGATTCCCGCTATGGAATTCACAAGTATAAACACCGAGGCCAGGGAAGCGATAGTCCTCGGATTCTTCCAGTCCAAAAGATTCAGGAGAGGCGACAGGTAAATTCCGCCGCCAATTCCCGAGATCCCCGCCAGCAGCCCGACGCTGCCGCCCAGCGATATCTTTTTGGGAAGACTGAACGACCTGGACTGAAGCCGGTACCTGACAAATTTTAGGACCAGGAACCCGCCGGACATGATCAGGGCACCGCCCAGGACCAGGAAAAACGTTACCTGGCTGAGCCGCAGCTGCGCCCCGAAATAAGCCATCGGTATGCTGGAGAGCAGGAAAGGCCAAAACTGCCTGAGATCAAATACCCTGTTCCTGATAAATATTAATGTGCCGATTGTAACCACACAGATGTTCAGCAGAAGCGCGGTGGATCGTATCTCGTAGAATTCAGTCAGGAAGAGGCTCAAAATAGCCAGGTAGCTGGATCCACCGCCGAATCCAACCGAGCTGTAAAAGAGTGCAATCAGAAAGAAGAGATAAGGCATCAGTTCAATACTCATTTGCGGGTTGTGCGTTTCAAATCAGAATGGATTCGACCATATCACCCTTTTGAACAGTTTGTGGCCCGTCGAGAAAGACGAACGCATTGCCCATCGCCATGGAGTGGATCATCGATGAACATTGCCGGTCCAGGATGGTGACTCGCTGATCCCGGATGTTCGCTTTCAGAAAAACGGGGCGGTCAGAACGGTATTCATACGCGTGATCGATGGGGACGGACACCCGTTGCAGCCCGGTTTGCAGGGCTCCGCTCAGTTTTTGGAGTAACGGTAGTACATAGATGTAGAAACAGGTGAGGGAGGAAGCGGGATTACCGGGCAGAGCGAAGACAAATGTTTGTTGTCTCCTGCCAAAAAAAAGCGGCTTCCCGGGTTTCTGGAAGACCTTGTAAAACAGTTCCGTAACGCCATTCTCCTCCAGCGCTTTTTTTACATAGTCGTACTCTCCCACCGATATGCCGCCAGACAGCAGCAGCAGGTCGGACCGGTCAAGGAAGTCGGAAATTCCGGATGTTATAGCCGAAAAATCGTCGCTGATCTGGTTGCGTTCCCGGCAGGTAAATCCAAAACGCTGCAGCGCGGCATTGAGGGCATAACTGTTCGATTCATAGATTTCTCCTTCCGATTTGGAGCGTCCCGGCGGCACCAGTTCGTCCCCGGTACTGATGATGCGAACCGCCGGCTTTTCAAATACAGTAACATGCGATATGCCAAGCGAGCCGATAAGCCCCACCGTCGCCGGCGTGATGTGATGCCCGCGGGCGAATACGGTTTCCCCCTGTTCCAGTTCATTCCCTTTTCGCCGGATGTGTTGTCTCTCTGTAACCGCTGCATCCACATGAAGCCTGGCGCCTGAAACGCTGGTTTTTTCCTGCATCACAACTGCGCTGGTATTTGCCGGCACTTTTGCCCCGGTAAAAATCCGCATCGCTTCCCCCGGTTCCAGGGTATAATCTGATGTGTTGCCGGCGGGTAGTTCACCCACTATCTGGTACGATTCCCTGATCCCCGAAACGGCGTAGCCATCCATGGCCGAGTTATCAAAGGAGGGGAGGTCGAATGGAGCGGTGATCTCCCCGGCCAGCCAAAATCCATAAGACTCCTCAAGCGGAACCCTGGTTGTGGTGTGTTCGGTCTTCTGTTTGTTGACAATGGATAGAGCCTGTTCTATGGAAATCATCATCCGCCGATTTCAATCATGGAACGATTCTGCTCATAGTGCTCCTTCTCCATTTCGACGTCCATGCCATCGCGGGAGAACTTTTTCTTTGTAATGGCATCCAGGATGATCGGTTCGATCGGCTCTCCATTTCTGAACGGCGTCAGCAGGTCGGTTTCGGAGGTTGCAAACAGGCAGTTTTTCATGTGGCCGTCTGCCGTAAGCCGGATGCGATTGCAGCCGGCACAAAACGGGTTGGTGATGGTGCTGACGATACCAAAACTCCCCGAAAACCCGGGCACTTTGTAGTTTGCCGACGTGCTGTGTCTGGGATCCTCGAGCTTGTCAATATCCCCGAATGTTGATTGCGCGGTATCCAGAATTTCCTCCTTGCTGACGCCCTTGTCCCAGTCCCATTTGTTGCCCTTGAACGGCATAAATTCGATAAACTTGACCCCGATGTCCTGATCTTCGGTGAGTGCAATAAAATCATTGATCTCCATGTCGTTAACCCCTTTGATCAGAACGATATTGAGCTTAATGTCGAAGTCATAATCGATCGCGTTGCTGATGTTTGCCATAATGCGATCGAAATAGTCGCGCTTGGTGATAAAAACCGATTTCGATTTCTCCAGGGTGTCCAGGCTGATGTTGATCTTGCGCAAACCCACCTCCCGGAAAAGATCGAAATATTTATCCAGGACAATTCCGTTGGTGGTCAGCTTGAGGGTTACGCCGAGTCCGGCCAGTTCACGGACCAGGTAGTCCACGTTTTTCCGGACCAGGGGCTCGCCGCCGGTAAGACGGATGGTATCCACGCCCAATTTCGTAAACGTTTCCGAAATGCCGACGATCTCCTCCAGCGACATAATGTTTGGTTTGTCGGTTAGTTCAATCCCTTCCTCCGGCATGCAGTAAAAACAGCGCAGGTTGCACCGGTCGGTAATGGAAATTCTCAGGTAGGTATGTGCACGGCCAAAATCGTCGACTATTTGTGGAGTATTGTTACTCATGACTGGTACCTTTTATTACTTGAAAAACGTGCAGCAGATGCGGAAATACGGCATCCACACACTCTTTGGCGCCGTTGGTGGATCCCGGAAGTCCCAGGATGATTTTGCCATCCCTTATTCCCGCCACCGAACGCGATAACATGGCAAACGGGGTTCGCTGCTGCCCGTATCTTCGCATCTGTTCCTCCACCCCCGACAGGGTGGTATCCAGCAGCGGCCTGATCGTGTCCGGGGTGACGTCCCTGGGACCCACACCGGTGCCCCCGGTAAAAATTACCAGGTCGTGGTTCGATTCGACAGCCCGTTTTTCTATCTCATCCCGTTCGTCCGGGATAACCTGAAGCTCTGTTTCGAGCCCGAATGAACGCATTCTGGAGGCGATCAGCTTGCCAGACCGGTCCTCGTTTTCTCCCCTGGAAACCGAATCGGAACAGACAACCACCAGTGCGGTTAATCCCTCCGCCCGGAGATTGAACGAGGATGTCCCCCCCGTCTTGTTCAGCAATGTGATGGTACTTATCTCCACATGGTCATCAACCGGCTTCAGCATGTCGTACATGGTGAGGGCGACCAGGCTGACGCCATGCATGGCCTCAACCTCGACCCCCGTCTTGTAAATGGTTTTCACCGTTACGGTGATTACAATTGCCAGGCCATCGATGTCATAGTCGACTTGGGTGCTCTGAATGGGTATCGGATGGCAGTTGGGCAACAGATCCGCCGTTTTTTTAACGCCCAGTAACCCGGCTGCTTTTGCCATCTCAAATAGATTTCCTTTCGGAAGCTGGTCGTTTTCAATGAGCGTTATCGTTTGTTCACTGCTGGTTTTAACGATGGCCCGCGCGGTAGCGACCCGCAGGGTGTCAATTTTTGCTGTTATATCAACCATCTACTGATTTACCTTCCATTGGTGCGTTTCATCTTCAAATATCTCCTTACCGAATATTGGCACATGCTCCTTGATCTGATCAACCAGGAAACGATTGGCCTGCCGGGCGGCTTTTCGGTGGGCAGAGGAGGTAAACACGAAAAAACACAGTTCTCCCGCCGCGATCGTACCCAGACTGTGATAAATATGGGCACACGCCAGATCAAATTTCGAAAACGCAGCCTCCCGGATCTTTTCGGTTTCCTGTTCCGCCATCTGCTCATACGCGGTATATTCGATGGCCGCCACTGTTTTGCCGTCCACCTGGTCAGCTCGTACCTGGCCCAGGAATAAACTGTGTCCGCCGATACCCGTTTTAGATTGGTGCCGGGCTATGGAGGTTGACACGGTATCAGGTGAAATGGGTCCCTGGACAAACATGTTGCTGGCGTTGGACATAACAGTTTCTGGTTACATATGAGTAAATTTATACACACGCTGAAGCCGACGAGAACAGGCAGGAGACCCTTACCCGCTATCCGGGGCTATCCAGCCGCTGATTATCCACCGGCGAACGGCGGCAGAAAAGCCACCTCATCACCGTGCTTTAGCGGTCCCGACGATTCCAGGGAGTGGTTGACAGCAATTTTGACTGCATCCAAATCCGACAGCTTGTACTTGGCATAACAGTGCCTCTTCAGGGACTCCAGGTCGAACTCATCACCATCCAGCGTGATGGTCTCTTCTTTTGTGCCCGTTCGTTCAGCGATCATCCCAAAATATTTAATTGTTACAGTCATATAAAATGATAGTTACTTTCAGGGCGTTGATACACGCTGAATTTCAGATCTAAAGGCAGCACGCAGCTGACGCCGGTACTGTACAAACTACCCACGGTTGCTGCATAAGACAAATCATGCAGGAAAAAAACGGCTGAACTCACTCACCCGGTGTTACCGTTGTTCGATACCCGGAATATATTTTTGTGTTGACTCAACACGAATTCCCTTCCGTATTCTCCCGAAGGCGTTCGTAATCTTCCTTGGTATCAATATCGAAGCGGCCTTGTTCAAAAGGGATTTCGGCGACATCATCTCGGTGTTTCATCATGATTTTCTTGGCACCTACGTCACCGTTCAGTTCCAGCAATTCGGGTACATAGTACCTCGAAATAATGGCGGGAACACCAATATGTTGCTGGTAGCTGCACGCCGTAATTCGGTGGGTTCCCCTACTGTGCCGTGTGAGCAGTTCCCGGATAAGGCCGGTAGCTACGAACGGCTGGTCGGAAAGCAGGAACAGGATGCTGTCGAGCGACCGGTTCAGCATCAACGATTCTTCCACTCCCACACGGATGCTGGAGGCCATTCCGTCAGCCCAGTGGTCATTGACGACAACGGTGCTCTCCCCGGGATCGATCGCATCGCGGATCTGTTTGGCGTGTGCGCCCAGCACGACCAGGGAAGAAGTAAAACGGAACGCTGCCACCATATCGATCATCCGCTGCAGGAGCGTGGTGCCCTTGTACGGCAGCAGCTGCTTGGGCCGGCCGAGCCGACTGGAGGAGCCGGCCGCCAGGATAACAGCACCGATGTTGGGTGAATCAGTCAAAGCGTGATCTCCTTAAACTCCCGGTTCTCCTTGTTGTGTATGGATCCCTCCACTTCCCGGAGGTGGCGCACTCCGGAGTCGGTCAATACCGCCTGGATTTCTGACAAGATGGAGAGCCCTATTTCAGCGGGTGTTTCAGCACCCAGCTGCAACCCGACGGGTGCGTAAATCCTGGCCGACTGCTCTTCGGTGAGCGAGATTCCCTCCGCTTCCAGGTCATCCAGCATGCGGCGGTATTTTTTATTGGGCCCCAGTATGCCGATATACGGAACGTTCTCTTCCCTTATTACCAGCTTGAGTACCACCAGGTCGTAGTTGTAATTATGCGTCAACAGTACAAATGCCGTTTGCTCGTGTATCTCGATATTATCAAGGATCTCCCCCGGATTTGTTACGATAACCTGGCATGAATTGAAACGCTGTTTGTTGGCGTGTGTCGGCCGACCATCCGCCACCACAATATCCCACCCGAGCGGTTCAGCCATTCGGGACAAAACCTGCGAGTCGTTGCCGGCTCCAACCAGTACCAGTCTTGGAGGCGGTGTGATAATTTGAACAAAGGCGTGATATGTTTCCCGAGAAGATGTGTAGGCACCGAAATGATCCGTTCTCTGTCGCAGGGCGTCTTCGGCAATTGAAGTTACCGCATCAATGAGCGCCTGGTCCCCGATCCGCCCGGTTAGATGTCTGCTGCTGTCTATGAGCAACCTGGTACCCGGTTGGCCTTTGGTTTTGTCAAGGTTAAAGACAGAAACCAGGGCCGCCGGCTCCTTTTCCCGTTCCGCCTTCCGCAGCAATTCGACCGGGTTCGTCTGATCGTCCGGATCGATCGGTTCAAACAGTACCTGGATAATGCCGTTGCACCCCAGCTGGGCACCGATTACCGCATCATCTTCATCACTGGTATCGTAGGTAATCAGCTTGTTTCTGTTCTGATCCAGTGCCAGCAGGGCTTTCCTGAGGGCGTCGCCCTCCAGGCATCCCCCACTGATGGCCCCGGTCATCACCCCGTACTCATCGACCAGCATCCGGGCCCCGGCGGACCGGTAGGAAGAGCCTTCCACATGGACCACGGTCGCCAGCACACACCGGCGTTCCTCGTTTTTGGCTTCATCGTAAGCTGATATGATCGCTTCGTTTTCTCTCATTGGGCTAACAGTTTTAATCGGGGGATGACCTCCCTGATATCATGGATAGTCTTCCAGATCTCCTCTTCCGTCGTAAACCGACCGAGTCCGACCCGGATGGTGGAGAATGCCAGCTGGTCGGAAAGGCCGATTGCCTTCAGAACATGAGAGGGCTGATGCGTGGCCGAGGTGCAGGCCGACCCCTGTGAAACGGCCAGATTCTTTAAGCGCCGAAGAAGATTGCTCCCGTCAATATTTCGAAACGAGAGGCTGGTCATGTACGGTAGCCGGTTATCCGGATCTCCGTTAATCTTGAGGTCGGTATTTTCGGAAAGTTCCTGTTCCAGGCGATCCCGCAGCGGCCTCAGCCGGTCAGAATCTCGCTTCATCTGCCTGCTGCATAATTCACACGCTTTTCCGAATCCCACGATGGCCGGAACATTCAATGTGCCGGGGCGCAGTCCTTTCTCCTGTCCGCCCCCGGTGAGCAGGGGCGTAATTTCAGGCTTTCGTTTATTGTGAATATACAGCGCTCCGGCTCCCTTGGGTCCGTACAGTTTGTGAGAGGAGAACGCAATCATGTCGACATCGAGCTGTTTCACATCTACCGGGATTTTTCCCACCGACTGGGTGGCGTCGGAAAGCAGGGGGATGTCGTTTCTCCGGGCAATCCGGGCGATCTCCCCGAGGGGATGAATCGTCCCAATTTCGTTGTTAGCGTGCATCAGGCTGATTAATATTGTACGATCCGTAATGGCCTCTTCCAGGCGCCCGGGGTCGAGGGCACCGGTTGATTCAACGGTCAGGCGGCTCACGCTGAAGCCTTCCTGCTCCAGGTTTTCGCAGGTTTCCAGGACAGCCTTGTGTTCCGAAACACACGTTATGATATGATTGCCCCTGTCCCGGTTTGCTTTAGACACTCCTCTTATCGCGAGGTTTACTGCTTCCGTAGCCCCTGACGTGAAGGTTATTTCGGCGGGTGAGGCGCCAATCAACCCGGCGACACGTTCTCGTGCCTGTTCTACGGCTTCGTCAGCCTCCCATCCGAAGATGTGGCTGTGACTGGAGGCATTCCCGAATTTATCTGTGAAAAAGGGCATCATCGCATCCACCACCGCGGGATCAACAGGGGTGGTGGCATTGTAATCCAGATAAATTTTTTTCGCGTGATCCATAAAAAATGAATTCACAATTTTAAATAAGCATTATTTAACCTATAATACTAGTAATCAATTTATTCCCAAAGGCGTAATGTCATTATTCTGCAAACAACGTTAGTTTTGTTCACCTGGTTTATTGCTCTGCCGGGAAATAACGCAAATCCTGTTTGATAACGATACTATATGCCATGCTCTTACGCCGGAATAATTGAATTGGTCTGGCGAGGGATAATGCTCCGCGAGTATTTTTAACGTCGAAGTCGGGATAGACTATATGTTACAAGGTAACCAAGTGATGGCAGCATTTACACTCAAAATTTATGGTGATCGTGATGTTGCCCCGCCCGCCGGTCTAAGCAACAGGAGATCCCCCGCAACACCCTGTAAAACAAACGGTCATGGCAGGCCGATAAATTCGCTCCCGCGCAATGCTGCCACCGGTATGTCCGAAAAGGAGACGGAGAGACTGATGGCGGTCACGTTCTGTCGCTTCGGTGCCTGCCGGGAGGAAACACCATACGCCATTAATTCAGCCGCTAACACCTAAACTCTACTGTTATGGGAAGTGCAAAAACCTCGATGGGAAGAAGATCATTTTTAAAAACCATGGCCCTTGCCGGCGGCGGACTCATGATCGGGTTCAGCTGGAATGCCTCTTCGGCCGAGGGTATCGATGTCGATGGTCTGCCGGACGACTATTTCGATATCAACGCTTTCATTAAAATTGCCCCGAACGGGGAGGTGACGATATTCTCACCGAATCCCGAAATCGGGCAAAATGTTAAGACCTCCATGCCGTTGATTGTTGCCGAGGAACTGGATGTGGACTGGGAGCAGGTGAACGTGGAACAGGCCCCTCTTGATACGGAAAAATATACCCGCCAGCTGGCCGGCGGAAGCCAGTCGATCCGCCAGGGGTGGGACAGCCTCAGGATGGCGGGCGCCACGGGCCGCTACTTGCTGGTGGCTGCCGCGGCCAAAAAATGGGGAGCCGACATCAAGGATCTGATCACCGAAAAAGGAGTGATTAAAAATCGCAAAACGGGAGACAGTATCGGGTATGGTGACATAGCCTCGGATGCTGTGGAGATCCCCATCCCTGATGAAGTGCCCCTGAAAGATCCGGATGACTTTACACTGATCGGCGGCTACATCAAGAATGTTGACGGGAAAGAAATTGTAACCGGCAAGCCGTTATTCGGGCTGGATTTTACTCGTGAAGGCACCAGGATTGCGATGATCAAGCATCCCCCGGCGTTCGGGATGAAGCTGAAATCGTTTGACGCCTCGAACGTGAAGTCGATGCCCGGCATTCACGACGTGTTTACGATAAACACAAGCCTGAGCGATCCACAGTGGTCGGATGTAAATGCTTTTAACGAGCTGCTTGTGATTACCGGGGAAACCACCTGGCAGGTATTGAAGGCGAAACGTGCGCTGGAGGCTGAATGGGAGGCCACCGGCCCGCTGGAGAGCAGCGGGGAGCATACCAGTAAACTGCAGGAGGCGGTATCCGGCAGAAGCGGTGAAATAGTCAGGCAGGATGGGGATCCCGATACAGTGGTCTCGTCTGCCGCACGCGTGCTTGAACGAACCTACACCGCCCCGTTCCTGGCGCATAACACGCTGGAACCGATGAATTTCTTCGCAAATGTCAGCGATAATCAGGTGGAATTGATCGGTCCCATTCAAACCCCCGAGCAACTGCGGGCATCCGCTTCCCAGCTGCTGGATATGCCCGAGTCCAACATTATGGTTGACATGACGAGAATGGGCGGCGGGTTCGGTCGAAGGCTGTATGGCAATTTCGGATTGGAAGCCGCTGCCATATCGAAAAAAATCGGGGGACCGGTAAAACTTGTCTACACCCGCGAAGATGACATGACGCAGGGGACCTACCGGCCGGCTTACGCTATCAAGTACCGGGCTTCGCTCGACGAAAACGGCGACCTGCTGACGTTTCAGGCCAAGGGAGCGGGCATTCCGTCAAGCCCGCTGTTTGCAAACCGGTATCCCGCGGGAACGGTAGATCACTACTCCTCGGAAAACGTCGGGGTCGAGACCAACATTACGACCGGGGCCTGGCGTGCGCCGAGATCGAATTTTACCGCCGCGGCAGAGCAGTCTTTCATCGATGAAGTGGCAGAACTGGCCGGCAAGGATCCCATCGACTTTCGACTGGAACTGTTTGATCGGGCCATAAAGAATCCCGTAGGCGAAAACAACGATTACGATCCGGAGCGATACGCTGGCGTACTTAAACTGGTGCGTGAAAAGTCGAACTGGGATCAGCCGATGCCCGGCGTGCACCGGGGTGTTGCGGCCTACTACTGTCACAACTCCTACGTCGCGGAGGTGGTTGACCTGGTACGGGATGATGATGGCGGCATCCGGATCCAAAAGGTGTGGTGCGCCGTGGACTGCGGCATTGTGGTAAACCGGGAAGGGGCCATCAACCAGGTTGAAGGGGGGATTGTCGACGGGCTGGGGCACGCCATGTACAGTCACCTTAGTTTCCAAAACGGAACTCCCGACCAGGATAACTTCAATGACTACCGTCTGATCAGAAATGCGGAAGCACCCGAAGAGATCGAGGTGTTTTTTGTGGACAGCGACGTCCATCCGACCGGCCTGGGCGAACCGCCGCTGCCCCCGGTGATGGGTGCATTGGCCAATGCCCTCTACAAGGCTACCGGCAAACGGCATTACAATCAACCATATATGATTGCAGATCAAGAGATGACGGGTCGGCAATCCTGATAACGTGTAAGCAATTAACCTGTAAAAACAAGCATTATGGCAACGTACACACTCACGATCAATAATGAAGAGCATACTGTTGATGTTGCCCCGGATACCCCGCTGTTATGGGTATTACGGGATCACCTGAATATGCCCGGTACAAAGTTTGGATGCGGAATCGCACAGTGCGGGGCGTGTACCGTGCACCTGAACGGCAATGCCATCCGGTCCTGCTCCCTGCCGGTATCGGCTATCGGGGATGGCGTAGTGACAACGATCGAAGGACTTTCCGAAGACGGCGACCACCCCGTGCAAAAGGCGTGGCTGGAGCACGACGTTGCCCAGTGCGGGTACTGCCAGGCGGGCCAGATTATGAGCGCGGCCGCCCTGTTGCAATCCAATCCGGATCCCGCGGAGAATGAAATTGAGGCAGCGATGAATGGTAACTTATGTCGCT